>JAIEAS010000312.1 GCA_029071285.1 Clostridia bacterium | reverse complement strand
AACTTTCATAGTATATAAATGAGGAGAAAAGTAGAATGAAAAGAAACAGCAGCTTTACCCGCATAGGGGGGGGGGGCCCGCCCTTTTTAAGTTAAACGTAAAGCAGACTAAAAAAGTTGGACTGCTTACTTTTATAATGCTTTTATTATGCACAGCTATTTTATGCTGTGCTTTTTTGCTGCCCAAAACCAACAAAATTTCAGCCGGCGCTGCTACGGACTCAATAAATGCATGGGGCGGCAGTGCCGCGTCTGATATCCGGCAGTTTCACAATCAATCGTCTTCGGCGGTAGCCACCCTTGATTATAAGGTTTTTACCGACGTATGGTCTTCGTATGGCACGGCTACGTGGGATACGGGGTCTTCAACTGCAACGATAACAAAAGTAAGCAGTAAGTATACGGTAGTGGGATACGTACACTTTTATATGATTGTTTCCGTTCCGGCTATGAGCCGTTGGCAGGTTACGTATAACTACTCTATGAAGTTTCAAAAAACTGCTTCCAACTCAAGTCAGGCTACTATGGGCGCGGCGCTATTCTATTTCGGCGCAGACCAAAACGGTTACGGTTACGACACGAACAGTATGACTTTTCAAAGCAGTGGTAAGGGTTCATATTCAAGCTACCTTACCAGCCGTGGCGTATGTATCAAGGATACTACCGGAACCGTGCAGCAGTCTTACTCGGGAGCGGCAGCTACGGTTACGTATACAAACAACACAAACGCCACTGCATCTTATTGCGCGCATTTCGGGTTTTATGCTTTTGCAACCGCGGCTACCTCCTATGCCAATGCTTATACAGCTTCTTGTACTATGAGTGTAGCGTCACTGACGAGAACGGCTCACCTTGACCCCAGAGCAGACAAAGCTTCGGCGGAATACAACAAGGTGGCGGGCAGCAAGTTCACATTCTTCTATAACGATGCCTATATGGCGGTAACCTCCATAAGCTATAAGCGTCACGCGGACGACGAAGAAGCAACGGACGTAACGTCGGAGTATACCTTAGTAAGCAAGGCGTGTACGCTGTACGAGGTGGGAATTTATACCTTCACTTTTTCTATGACCATAGACGGCTACGGGTGGAGCGCGTTGCCGGCAGGCGCGCACCGCACGGTAACCGTGAGTATAGTGCCTGCGGGAGTTGACCCGCCGGGGATAACCAACACGCAGCAGTATACGGGTGAACCTATTGAATTTATGCTTACGGACTTTGACGCGAATATGTTCGCGGTAGAGGACGTATCGGCGATAGACGCCGAAAACGACCAATATGTAAGGGGCGTTACCGAAGACGGCGAAATAATACCCAAAGACGAAATAACAGCTAATATAAACCGTTTTCAGGCGTTGAAGGTAGGCAGGTATGCGGTTACGTTAAGCATAAACGATACCGAGCATTACCGCTGGAAGGACGGGGACGGCACGGGCACGAGGCAGGTTTTCTTTGAAATTATTCCGAGAGAACTGCAAGTCGTATTCGACAGCGATTACGCCAACGCGCTTGGGAACGTCGAGTACACTTACGGTGAAGACGTAACGGTTACGGTTACGGACGACAGCTGCGAGGATGAAACGATTTCGCTGTACTTCTATTACGACGACGACAAGGGCAATACCCTTCCCGCCGTGCGTGACGGAAAGACCTATACGGTAACGCTGCCGCCGATGTTAACGGGTGCGCATACGCTGTATGCGGCGTTGAACGGAAATACGGACGACAACGCAAACTACACTCTTATGTCCGGCAACTCTATGCCGTTCACTGTAATAGCGGGCGCGTTTAAACCGAACTTCAAATGGACCTATTTCGAAAACGGAAAGGGCACGAAGGAAACGTTTACTGACGGAGCGCTTGAACTGAATTACAAACTGTCCACCGAATACCGCGTAGAGCTGGTAATTCCCCTTGCGCAACAGTCCTTTATACAAATAGACGAAACGCGGCTGAATAACGGTTACGAAACTGTAACCGGTTCGGAAATAGGTACTTATATTTCTAAGGCGGCGCTGATAAGTACGGATACAAACGTTCAGTTTAAAAACGAGGACGGAAGCCAGTCGCAGTCGACCATAGTTACGTTTACCTGGAATATAGCCAAAGGCGACTTTGATTTATCAGGCGTTAAGTGGGAATATTACTATACCGATTCCGCAGGCGAGCATACGGCGGACTACAACCCCGACAACCCGCCACAGTATAACGAAGATAATTATATTTATATCAGACTGAGAGCTTCGTCGCTTCCCGCAGGGCTGACGCTTGCGGATGATTACACGGGCGAAAGGCAGGTTAAGGTCGGAAGTTATACTACGGTATTCGATATTGCCGATTTGGTTTACGACAGCGAAAAGTTCAACGACCCCGACGAAAATGCGGATATATTTACGCTCAACTGGGAAATCGCGCAGAAAAATATTTACAAGGCATTCCAGAAAAAGAGAATTTCTTACGAAAACGAAAATGGCTCGGGCAGCTTCTTCATTCAGTATATCCCCGTTGCCGAAGCGTACGAAAAATTTATAAAGTACGTTTACTCGACTGACGCGGAGGGGCTTAACGTAGTAACGCTTGAACAGATAAAAGCCGACGCGGACCCTATGAACGTTAAGACCTATTACGTTACCGCAATGATAGACCAGACGGTAAACGGCTGTGAAAACGTTACTCTGAAAGGAACGACGACCAAAGCCTTCAAAACGGGCAGCGACAACGCCCCCGCAACGGCTACCATCAGCGGTGAGGACGGTTCGGAGACGATAGCCGTAATCTACGACGGCCTTGAACATTTCGGCGCGGACACCGTTTTCGTGCAAAGCGACGCGGGGACGAAAATCAGCGAGTACGAACTGATTTATTACTACGGAAGTGAACCCGACGAAAGCAAGAAGCTCGCGGAAGGCGAACTGCCCACGGACGCGGGCGAGTACTGCCTTGAAATAATTCTTACGGGGCAGGCGGAAGAGAGATATACTCTGGCGCGCGAGACCTTTACGCTCCTCATAGAAAAGCGGGTGTTAAACGTAACGGTAGACGGCAGGGAAGATTTATCGCAAGTCTTTACAACGGTTTACGACGGCAAGGTTCACTACGGTTCGGGTTCGGTCGTTATTAAAGACGGAAGCGGAAAAATCTTTAACGATTACAAGGTTGTTATCAGCAAGGATTCGGTAGTTCTTCCCGAGGGCGAACAGCCGCTGAACGCGGGAAGCTATACCGTTAAAATAGTGGTTGACGGCGGTGAAAACAACGACCTCTCCGCTGACGGCTATACGGTCGTTATCGAAAGAAAAACGGTTACCGTTCCTATGCTTACGGGTTCGCTGATTTTCAACGGCGACGAGCAGAACATGGAAAGCCTTTTGGACGAAAACTGGAATCCCGACGTTATGGGCTTTACATCTTCGTCGGTACGCTCGGCAAGGAACGCGGGCAGCTATAAGGTCGTTATAAAACTCAAAGAAGAGCTGACGGAAAATTATATCTTCGTTCTGCCCGATAACGGCGGTTCGGAAGATGAAAATTCCGAGGTTCCCGCAAAAGCCGCAATAAAATACGCCTTGACCGACGACAGCGGGGAAGCAAAGACGGTCGATATTTCGCCCGACGGCACTTCGGTAACCTACGAATGGATTATGGAGAAATTCGTTCTGGACGTTTCGGAATATTGGAAGCTGGACAGAGCGGACGGCGCGGCGCTGAATCTGCCCGATTGGATAAAAGCAATGACTTTGGGCGACGAACCTGCCCTTGACATAGGCGTGGCGTATTACGACCTCGACGGCAACCGCATTACTGAGGATATCACTCTGAAGAGCGGCGACAAGTACCTCGTAGCGGCGTATATCAACAGTTGTGAGGAAGAGGGCAACTTTGAGTTTAAAAACCCCGAAACGGACGCGACGGGGCTTACTACTTCACCGCAGACTGTTTACACAGTACCTCAGGCAAAGAATTTTAAAACAGTTATGGGAAATTTATTAAACAAAGCGAAAGATTTTATGATACAGAACTGGATGGGACTTCCTATATGGGCTTGGGCGGCAATTGCCTTGGCTGTGCTGATTATGCTGATAATAATTATCGCGGTCGCGAGAAAGCGCAGAAAGACAAAGGCGCAGCGCGAAGAAATCAAAGCAAAGAAAGCCGAAGAAAAAGCCCGCAAGGAAGAAGAACGCCGCTTACAGAAAGAAAAGCTTGAGGCCGAGCGCGAGCTTGCGAGGGCTAAGCAGGAAGCCGAGCTTGAAAAGATACGCGCACAGGCTCAGGCAGGAATGGCGGGAGCGGGTATGGCAACTATGGCTATGCAGCAACCGCAAATTCAGCAGCCGATGTCTATGCCCGTTCAACAGGTAATGCCCGTGCAGGCGCCCGTTCAGCAAATACAGCAACAGCCCGTGCAGTACATTGCCGCGGCGGATAATTCCGTACTTGCTGAAATCAGGGCGGAGCTTGCCGAAATCAAGGCAAGGCAGAATATGGGCGGCGGTTATTCGCAGCCGATGCAGTATGCGCAAGCGCAGTATAACAACGACCCCGTTGCGGCGGCGGAGCTTATAAGGCTTAAAGCCGAAAACGAGGCGCATATGCGCGCGGAACTCGAAAGGGCGCGTTCGGAAGCGGAGCGTGCGAGAATGGAAGCCGAGCTCGCAAGGGTTCGCGCGGAAAGCCGTTACGCGACGCCTGCACAGCAGTTTGACGGCAACGCCTTCGGCGGAGATATGCAGAAGATAGGCGCGCTTGCAGTTGCAATCTGGAAGAGTATGAACGACGCTTCCGCACCCGTGGAGTTAAAGCCCGCGGAAGTTCCGCAGATAGCGGAGGAGAGCGCAAGCACGGCAACCGCTCAGGCAGTTTATCCGCCCGACGCTATCGTAACCACTACGACGACGGTTGACACAACGCAAAAGCCTTTGCGCCGCGAACGCGACGACAGCTTCGTTGACGTTGACGGTTTCTATGACAATATAGATTAACAG
>JAIEAS010000311.1 GCA_029071285.1 Clostridia bacterium | reverse complement strand
TGGTTTTTATGACGGAAGAAAATAAAGAAGAAGTTTTTGTTAAAAATTTAAAATCATTAAGGACAATAAATAAGTTATCGCAAAAACAAGTTGCTGATAAACTTGGCGTACCTGTTAGCACTTATGCTAATTGGGAACAAGGCAGACGAATGCCGAGCATTAACGAAATTTACAAATTGATAAAAGTTTTTGAAACTGATGCAAACGAACTGTTTGATATAAATTAAATATGAGGGTTTAATAATTAAACAATAAACAAAAGCCCCGAGGCGTTGCCTCGGGGTTTCCTTTTTCGTCATTGCGCCCGAGCGAAGCGATGGTTTGCGCACCTTAATTTTAAAAATTATATACTATGGCGCAAAACGAAGTGAAGCAATCCAGAAGCGAGGCACTTTAAAAAGCGTATAGTCTGGATTGCCGCGGAGCTTTCGCTCCTCGCAATGACGGTGAGAAGCGCACCCGCCTCTTGTGTCATTTCGAGCAACGTCGAGAAATCTTTTTACGCATTGCGGAGCAATTTCTTGCGTAAAAATCCACACCGCATTATAAAGAGGTGGCAATTTTGCGGTAGAGTTGCTTACGCAGTACCGCAAAAGATTTCTCGATTTCGCTACGCTCCACTCGAAATGACAAAAGCGGGATAATACCGCGCAACAAAAAACGGCAGCTTAGCCGTCTGGCTAAGCTGCCGTTACTTTTATAAAGCCAAAGGCTTTTTACAGTCCCTGCTTGTCTACAATATCCAAAATCTCGGAAATTCTGTCAAGGTCGTCGCGCGAGAAGTAATCGATGTAGATTCGGCCTTTTTTATCGGTACCGATAAGGCTGACCTTAGTGCGGAAGGTAAACCTCATTCTCTCGATAAGCTGTTTAAGCTCGACCGAAGCCAGAGCGCGCTTTTTGGTTTTCTTCGCTTCGAGAACCTCGGGCGGAATGCTGTACGCGCGCACCTTCTTTTCAAGCTCGCGCACCGACATCTGATTTTTAACCGCGTCGTTCGCAAACTCTATCTGCTGGGGCGGCGGCAAAAGAACAATTGTTCGTGCGTGACCTGCCGACAGTTTTCCTTCGGCAACCAAAGCCGTTACCTCTGGGCAGAGGTTCAAAAGCCTTAAAGTGTTTGCGATTGCGGGGCGGGATTTGCCTATTCTTTCGGCGAGCTCGTCCTGAGTGAGCTTGTAGTCGTTCATCAGGGCTTTCATAGCCGTAGCCGCTTCGATAGGGTTTAAATCCTCACGCTGCAGGTTTTCGATAAGGGATATTTCCTTTATCTCACGCTCGTTGTATTTTCTGACGACTACGGGGATAGTCTTTTGTCCCGCGAGCTTGCTTGCACGGAAACGGCGTTCGCCGGCGATTATCATATAGGTACCGTCGCCGTTGTCGTTGACGACGATGGGCATAATCACGCCGTGCTGTTTAATAGATTCCGCAAGTTCGTTCAAAGCCTGCTCGTCAAAGTTTTTACGGGGCTGGTTGGGGTTTGCGGTTATTTTGTCAAGTTCCATATCAAGGGCGTTTTTCGCCTCTTCCTCGGTATATCCGAAAGCACTTCTGTGTTCGAAAGCCTGCTCGTATGCCGCTTCCGTTTCACCGAAAAGGGCGTCGAGCCCCTTGCCTAATCCTTTAGCCATTTAATTCACCTCTTATATTATTTCTTCTGTTTTGACAAAAATTCTTCGGTAAGTGCCTCGTAAGCTCTCGCTCCGACGCACTTGGGGTCGTGCAGCATAATGGGCAAGCCGTGGCTGGGGGCCTCGGCAAGCCTTATATTGCGGGGGATAATAATTTCGTAAAGCTTGTCTTTGAAAAACTTCTTTATCTCGGCGGTAATCTGCTTTGATATCAGAGCCCTGCCGTCGTACATAGTGATTACTACGCCCTCGATAACGAGGTTGGGGTTGAGATGCTGTTTGACGAGGGCAATCGTGCTCATAAGCTGGCTTACGCCCTCTAATGCGAAATATTCGCTTTGCAGGGGGATTATAATCGAATCCGATGCAACCCACGCGTTTATGGTAAGAAGTCCGAGCGACGGCGGGCAGTCGATAAATATGTAGTCGTAATCGTTTTTAACCCGCTCCAAAGCTTCCTTCAAAATCTTTTCGCGGTTACGCTTGTAAACGATATCTACTTCAGCTCCGCTCAAATCAACGTTCGCGGGCAGAATATCAAGCCCTTGAACCTTAGTGTTCAGAATGTTTGCCGCGGCGGTGTCGTCGTCAACGAGTACGTTGTACACCGATTTTTTCAAAGCTCCCTTTGAAAAGCCGAGGGCAGTCGTCGCATTTCCCTGCGAGTCTATGTCCACGACGAGAACTTTATTGCCCGCCGCCGCGCAGTAAGCCGCCATATTCACGGCGGTGGTGGTCTTTCCAACACCGCCTTTTTTGTTTGTAAAAGCTATAATTTTTCCCATATTATCTCCGTCGTTTCACGTGAAACTATTTTAACTTTCGTAACGTTTGAAGGGGTTCGATTCCTTCGCTTTGTCGTTTTCGTCCATAAACGCCATTACTTCCGAATAGGTCTTGCCCTGCATCAGAAGGTCGACTTCCTCGGTATATATGGTTTCTCTTTCTATAAGAACCCTTGCCATATTGTCAAGTATGGAGCGGTTTTCGGATAAAAGCTTTCTTGCACGCTCGTGCTGGGTGTTGACGATATCGCGGATTTCGTCGTCAATCATTTTGGCGGTGTCCTCGGAATACGAGCATTGAGTTGCCATATCCTTTCCGATAAACACGGGCTGCGAGTCGTCGCTGTAATTAACGAGTCCGAGCTTGTCGCTCATACCGAGCTCGGTTACCATTGCGTGGGCGAACTTGGTTGCAGCTTTTATATCGCCCGAAGCTCCCGAGGAAATATCCTTTATAACGATTTCTTCCGCAACGCGGCCGCCGAGAGACATACAGATGTCGTCAAGCATAAAGTTTTTGGAGTAGTAAGCTCTGTCGTTTTCGGGCCTCATCATTGTGAAGCCGCCCGCCTGACCGCGGGGAATTATCGTAACTTCGTGAACGGGGTCGCAGTTTTCGCAAAGTCTTGCGAGTATCGCGTGTCCCGATTCGTGGAAGGCGGTTATGCGTTTTTCCTGCTCGGTTACAACCTTGCTCTTCTTCGCGGGACCCATAGCAACTTTATCGAACGCTTCGAAGAGGTCGGCGTTTGTTATAAATTTGTGGTCTGCTCTTGCAGCAAGGATTGCCGCCTCGTTCAGAAGGTTGGCAAGATCCGCACCCGAGAAGCCCGCCGAGAGTCTTGCAATATTTTTCAGATTGATGTCGGGGGCGAGGGGTTTGTTGCGTGCGTGAACCTTTAAAATCTGCTCTCTGCCCTTGACGTCGGGAAGGTTTACGAACACCTGTCTGTCGAAACGACCGGGACGGGTGAGTGCGGGGTCGAGAATGTCCGCACGGTTCGTTGCCGCCATTACGATTACGCCCTCGTTGGATTCGAAGCCGTCCATCTGCACGAGAATCTGGTTGAGGGTCTGCTCTCTTTCGTCGTTGCCGCCGCCGAGTCCCGCTCCGCGGTGTCTGCCCACGGCGTCGATTTCGTCGACGAAGATGATGCAGGGCTGATTCTTTTTAGCCATTTCAAATAAGTCGCGCACACGCGAGGCACCCACGCCGACGTACATTTCAACGAAGTCCGAACCCGAAACCGAGAAGAACGGCACGCCCGCTTCGCCGGCAACCGCCTTGGCGAACAGGGTTTTACCCGTTCCCGGAGGACCTACTAAAAGAACGCCCTTGGGAATTCTCGCTCCCAGATCGGAGAACTTTTTGGGCTGGCGTAAAAACTCTACTACTTCCGCAAGCTCTACTTTTTCTTCCTCGGCTCCCGCGACGTCGGCAAAGCGTACCTTTATATTGGTTGAAATTCTTGCCTTCGTCTTGGCGAAGCTCATTACCTTGCCCGCCCCGCCCATTGACGAGCGGACGATAAGGAAGAACACCACGCAGACCGCCGCAATCATTAAAACGTATAAAACGGTGGACCACCAGCTTCCCGCGTTGGGGTTTGCCATATCAATTTCTAAGCCCCAGCTCCGCCATTCTTCAATCTGGTCAACGCTTCCCGACCCGAACAATGAAGGACCATAGCAGTAATAAGCTTTAACGTAGTCGCCCTTTGCATTTTTGGTGTAACCGTTGCACGCGTAATCGTCAACGGCAACTTTCCATATTACTATTAAAGGCTCGCCCTCTTTGCCGTCCTCGCCAACCTTGACGATAACGCCCTTTTCGTTTACGACGTAGCCGTCAAGCACTTTTTCTTCATCGCCAACCATAACAATTTTTCCGTCTTGCTCGTTGGGTTTGCCGTCTTTATCATAGTAGCGGGCATTTTCCATATAACTCATAAAGGTTGAAACGTTAATCTTCTTTGCTCCACCCTTCATCACGTTGGTTACGATTACGGCGACCAACGCGGCGGCGAGCACGAGCACGATAAAACCGGTTATGATTTTTCCTTTTCTGCTCAAAATAAAACTCCTTATAAATAATAAAGTTGCGGCTGCTTCACCGCATGGGACTATTTTAACATATCGGTTCGTCCTTTACAAGCAAATGACGCCCGAAAATTGCCCCTCTCACGCAAATTTTACCTATTTTTCACTTAGCGTTACCCTCAAAACCGCCCTGTTTCACGTGAAACCAAACCTTTGTCAGATATTTTTTCAATTTTACAATGTTTCACGTGAAACACAAGGTGCAAGATTTTTAGCCTTTTGTGATATTGTGGATAGAATTTTAATTGCTGTGGATAATTTTTTGAAACTTTGTTCGCGGCGGTCAAGGGGTCTGTGGATTAATTTTACCGCCCCGACTGCCGGTTTTCTGCAAAACTGTCCTTTTAAGGTTAGTTTGAGCAATTTTTGTGGATAAAATTACCCGAAACCGCCTTTCAGGCAAAATGGCAGAAATGTGGATAGTTGTTAAATTGTGGAATTTGTGTGGATAATTTTTGCCGT
>JAIEAS010000310.1 GCA_029071285.1 Clostridia bacterium | reverse complement strand
GCTCCTTTAAAAGGGTTTTCGCTTTTTCGAGGTGCTCGCCGTCAAGACTGACGAAGGGGTCGTCGAGAATGAGGAAGGGTTTTTCGCCCTCGTACATATTCCAGATAAGCGCAAGCCTGAAACAGAACGCGCAAATTGCGCGCTGCCCCGCGCTGAAATGCTTTTCGCTGCGTTCTTTGCCGCTGCGCTCGAAGGTGATTTCAAAGTCGCGGTTCATAGTGATTTTTTCGCCAAGCGTCTTTTCCAAAAGATGGGAATAATCAATGAACTTATCGCGCACGGGTTTTACGTACTTTTCCTTTAAGTTCTCCTCCGCGCCGTTAAGACAGTCGATGGCGGCGGACAGAAGCTCGTACTTTTTGTTGTAGCCCTCCAGCTTTTCCTCCGCCTCTTGCTTGTCGGCAAGGTAGCCGTCCAGCTTTTCCGCCTGCGCCTCGTCGTCGCAGATATCCCTGAAAAGTCTGCCCGCCTCGTCGCGCAGCGCGCTGAGCTCGGCGTTCAGCTCGTCCAAGCCCGAAGCACTTCCCTGCGGGCGTTCAAAAAGCTTGCGCTCGGCTTTGAACTGCCCGGCACGGGTTTTATTCTGTTCGACCTTTTCGCGCAGGTCGGCAAGGGTTTTCGTATCGTCGGCGCAGGTTTTGATTTTTTCGCGCAAGCCCTCGCGGTCGAGGTGATACTTTTTGCAGAACGCGGTTATCACCGCGCCGTTTTCGTCCATTTTGTTCTGTATCTCGTCCGAGGTTTCGCCCGACTTGCGTTTTCTGTCCGCAAGGCTCGTATACTCCGCGATATCGCCGCGCAGCGCGGAAAGGTTTGCAAGGTATCCGCCGGTATATCCGTATTTTGCGAAAAATCCGTCTATCTTCTGCTCGGCTTCGCGCTTTTGCGCAGACTTGCGTTCGAGCGCTTCGCCGTCCGCCTTTTCCGCGGCGGTTAAATCGATATAGGTTTTCAGGTCCTCTTCAAAGGTTGCAAAATCGTAAATCAGTCCGTTTTCGGAACAGTAGCCGTAGGGCATAAGGAAAGCCTTTAATCCGTCGGAAAGCTCGGTAATTTTTACCGAAAGTCTTTGCCGTTCGGGGCTGTCTGTCGCAACTCCCGCCTTCGTCATTTTTTTATTGAGGTACAAAAATCCGTCGACCAACAGGCACACCGCGCCGACGACGGCGACAATTATTCCCGCCAGAAGCTGCACGAACACGACCCCTATCCCCGCAACGAGAACGACCGCCGCGGCTATTGCGAATATGAGAAAAAGCCTGCTACTCTTGCCCTCGCCCGTACGGGTTGCGGCGGCGGGGCTGAGGTTGAATTCCCTCTCCGCCTCCTTAAGCTGCTCAACCTTCTTCCGCGCGCCGTCAAGATCTTTACCGTCGGGCGTGCCCGCCGCAAAGGCGCGGCGTACTTTCTGCTCCTTTTCGGTCGGCTGTTTTGCGCCGGAAAGATTTATTTCGGTTTCCAGCGCGGACTGCAGCTGAATTGCATTTTCAATTTCTTTAAGCTCACCGCCGTCGGGCACTCCGCCCGAGAAAGTCGCGCTCAGTTTTGCGAGCTTCGCCTCGTCGCTTCCGTCGAATGCGGGGTGCGCAAGACGGGCTTTGAGCTGCTCCTCTTTTTCAAGGTGCAGGGCAGTTTTTTCAACTTCGTCCGCCTCGGGCACACCGAAGGGGTAATTGCCCTCTATCGCCTTGATTTTCGCGCCGTCCGCTTCGATATCC
>JAIEAS010000031.1 GCA_029071285.1 Clostridia bacterium | reverse complement strand
AGATGTTGAGAAGAGACTTCAAGAGCTTTATCGGTATAAGCAGGCGCCATTACTATTTCAATAAAAATTTTATTAATTTCGCTTGCCGTATCTTCGTCCACGGTGCCGTTTATTGCAAGTATTCCGCCGAAAACTGAAACGGGGTCGGAATTATATGCACGCATATACGCTTCGTAAATATTCTTGCCCGTTCCTACACCGCAAGGGTTAGCGTGTTTGCAGGCAACCACCGCGGGGGTGTCGCCGAATTCTTTTAAAAGCTCCAAAGCGCCGTTTGCGTCGTTGATATTGTTGTATGAAAGTTCTTTGCCCCAAAGCTGTTTAGCCGAGGACAGCGAACCCACCCTTATTGTCTGCTCGTTATAGAAAACGGCATTCTGCTGAGGATTTTCACCGTAACGCATATCCTGCGCCTTTTCATAAGCGAATGTTACTTCGTCGGGGAAAGTAATTCCGAGCTGCGAGGCAAGATAGTTTGAAATAAGGCTGTCGTATACCGCCGTATGCGCAAAAACCTTATATTGCAGATATTTTTTCGTTTCAAGGGTTACGCCGCCGTTTGCAAGCTCGTCCAGAACTTTGTTATAGTCCTTGGGGTCGACGATAACGGCAACGTCCTGATAGTTTTTAGCCGCAGCCCTAATCATTGTAGGACCGCCTATATCGATATTTTCAATGCACTCGGCAAAATCCGCACCGCGCTGCAAAGTCGCCTTGAAAGGATAAAGGTTTACACAAACTATATCTATCGTATTTATATTCAGCTTTTCAAGCTGAGCCATGTGCTCTTTATTTGAACGCATTGCAAGAAGTCCTGCGTGAACGTTTGGGTGAAGAGTTTTAACCCTTCCGTCAAGACACTCGGGGAAGCCCGTAATATCCGAAATTCCTATAACCTCAAGTCCTGCGTCTTTAAGCGCCTTTGCGGTGCCGCCGGTTGAAATAATTTCAAACCCGTTTGCAACGAGTCCTTTGCAAAAATCAACTATTCCCGCTTTATCAGAAACGCTGACAAGCGCTCTCTTTTTCATTATCATAAAATTCCTCCCTAATTAATCGTAACCTTTCTGCCCTGTTTTGTAATTTTACCTTCGCAGAGTTTTTTAACGCAATACGGAAGAAGTTTATGCTCTTCCGTTAAAATTTTTGCCTGTAAACTTTCGGGCGTGTCGCCGTCGGAAACTTCAACCGCCGTCTGAGCGATTATAGCTCCGCCGTCGGGCACTTCGTTTACAAAATGCACCGTGCAGCCCGAAACTTTTGCGCCGTATTCCAAAACGGCGGTATGCACTTTCAATCCGTAATATCCCGCGCCGCAAAATGCGGGAATAAGCGACGGATGAATATTAATTATTCTGTCGCTGAAAGCCTTGATAAAGCTTTCGGGGATTATTTTAAGCCAACCCGCAAGAACAATATAGTCGATGCGGTTCATTTTTAAAAGATAGCTGAGTTTTTCATACAGCGTTTCCAGATCGGGGTAATCGCTCTTTGCAAAAACTTCGGTATGAATACCGTGCTTTTTCGCGCGTTCGATTGCGCCTATTCCGTGTTTCGACGCAATCAAAAGACTTATTTCGCAAAAGTTCTCTTTTTCATTCGCGTCTATTATCGACTGAAAATCGGTACCGCCGCCCGAAGCGAAAACCGCTATACGCTTTTTCATATAAGCTTTACTCCGCTGCCTTCAACCGTCTTGCCGATAACTACGCACTCTTCGCCCGTCGATTTGAGCTGAGCTAAGGTCTTGTCTACGTCCTTTTCGGAAACGCAAACGACCATGCCTATTCCCATATTAAAAGTGTTGTATATCTGCTCGTCGGAAATTCCCGCTTTCTTTTGCAGAGCCTTGAATATTGCGGGAACTTCGTAGGAATCCTTCTGGATTTCGCAACCGATTCCCTCGGGGAAAATTCTGGGGATATTTTCAATAAAGCCGCCGCCCGTAATATGAGCTATGCCCTTTACCTTGACTTTTTTAATGAGCGCGAGAATGCTTTTAACGTAAATTTTCGTGGGCGTAAGCAAAACGTCAAGCGGTTTTTCGCCGAGGTCTTTATCAACCTTCTGAAGTTTTTTCACATCCTCGCCGAAAAGTTTTCTTACAAGCGAATAGCCGTTGGAATGTATTCCGCTCGATTTAATACCTATAAGAACGTCGCCAGCCTTTATAGTGCTGCCGTTTATAATCTTCTTTTTGTCGACTACGCCTACAGCAAAACCGGCTATATCG
>JAIEAS010000309.1 GCA_029071285.1 Clostridia bacterium | reverse complement strand
TGACCTCGTCCTTACCAAGGACGTGCTCTACCTACTGAGCCATAACAGCGATTTAACTATCTTAGTTATTATATTTTAATTTACAGGCGTTGTCAATTTATTTTCAGCGGTTGGGCATAAATTTTTATAAAATTGCGGTTGTTATAGCAAAAGCGGCATAAGTTTCATTGACTTGTTATACCTATTTATTATATAATTAAAAGGCTTGGTGCAAGCATTAACTTTTCAAGGAGAAACTTATGAAAACAGCAATAATGACCGACAGCAACAGCGGTATTACGCAAAGCGAGGCAAAAGACTTAGGAATTTACGTCGTTCCTATGCCCGTATTGATTGACGCAGAAGAATATTTTGAGGATTTAACCCTTTCGCAAGAGCAGTTTTATGAAAAGCTGAAAGCGGACGCACAGGTTTCGACCTCACAGCCCAACCCCATTAACGTTGGCGAGCTTTGGGACAAAGCTTTGGAAAATGCGGACGAGCTTATTTACATTCCTATGTCAAGCGGACTTTCGGAAACCTGCCACACCCTTCAGCACTATGCGGAATCAGAAGAAAAATACAAAGGCAAGGTATTCGTCGTTGACAACCAAAGAATTTCTATCACGCAAAGACAAAGCGTTATGGACGCGCTGAAGCTTGCGCAGGAAGGCAAAAGCGGCGCGGAAATTGCCAAATGGCTTCTTGACACGAAAATGACGTCGAGTATATATATTATGGTAGATACCCTCAAATATCTTAAAAAGGGCGGCAGACTTACTCCCGCCGTTGCCGCAATCGGAACGCTGTTTCATATTAAGCCGGTTTTACAGATTCAGGGATATAAACTTGACCAGTACGCAAAGGTGACGAAGCTTTCGGCTGCGAAAAAGACGATGATTGACGCGTTAAAGAAAGACCTTGAAGTCAGATTTAAAAAAGAACGCGAAGACGGAAAAATGGCGCTTGCAATTGCGCACACGGAAAACTTTGCGGAGGCGGAGAAATTCAAAGCTGAACTGGAAGAAGTTTTCCCCGATCTGAAAATAAAATTTATCGATCCCCTTTCGCTCAGCGTTTCATGCCATATC
>JAIEAS010000308.1 GCA_029071285.1 Clostridia bacterium | reverse complement strand
AACTCCCGTTGCCTAAATTGCATTAGTATGATAAACTTAACCCGTATATTCCGAATAAGGGGGAATTAATTTTGAAAAAACTGCTTGCCTGCGTTCTTGCCTCTGCGCTTGCGCTTTCATTAACCGCAGCTATCGGCTGCAAGACCGGCAAAAAACCCGATAAAGAGCGTACGCCTCTGGAAATCAATTTATCCGCAGACGGCTACGTTAAGGACAAAATCGGCGATTTTTCCGTTTATGAAAACACTTCGTCATACCGCAAGGTAAAGACGGCGGAAGAATTTGTCGACGCGATTTCCGACGCAAAATGCCACTACAAAAACGTGTGGGACGACGAAACGGGCACTTACACTCAGGAGCCCGCCGACGGTTACACTCAGGATAATTTCGAAGGAATCGTTCACGTAATCGAAATAGAAAACGATTTGAATTTAGGCTATTACAAACTGAGCAGCGAGGTTAAGTCGGGCGGACTTGTAAGCGATTTTGCTTCCAAGGTCAACAACCTTAAAGACTATCTCTATCTGTCGGATAACTTTACCGAAAACGGCGTTTCACAGATTAAGGTGGAAAACACTTCGGACCTTTTAATCTATTCCAAAAACGGCGCAAAGCTTACGCACTGCGGTTTTAAACTTACGAGCGATAATAACGTCGTTTTCAGAAATCTGGAGTTCGACGAAATGTGGCAGTGGGAGGACGGCAACCCTTCCGCAAGTAAGATAGGCGACTACGACTGGTTCGGCTGGGCTTACTTCAAAATCGCGTTCTGCGGATATATCTGGATTGACCACTGCACCTTCGGCAAATCTTACGACGGGCAAATCGACTATTCCAACCCCGACTACACCGCAAACGCGGGAGTGGCTTTCCGCGCACCCTACGGCGCGGACGGCAACAACGGCCTGCATATAAGCTGGTGCAATTTCAACGCGGGCAGCGACGACAGCGACGGATATCTTTATCAGATGATGCAGGAGATAGAAGAGGACTATCAGGCACATAAAGATGCCGAAGCGGGCTACGTTTCACAACACGCATATTACGACGCGCTGAGGAACAAGGGTGCAAGCTTCGAGGATATTTTATACGGCGTTGCCATTCCGCAGAAAAAGGGCTTTCTGTGCGGCGACAGCGGCAACAATAAAGAAGATTACGAGTACAACTTAAAGCTTCAGATTTCGTTTTCGAACTGTAAATTTACTAACCTCGAAGACAGACTGCCCAAACTTCGCGGCGGCAACGCGTGTATGTATAACTGCATCGTGGACAGCTCGCAGTACTACGCATACCGAACGAAATTGACGGGCTTAGGCGCGAAGAGTATCGTTACGGGCGTGAACAGCAGCTGGAAGTGCGCGCTTGTGTCGCAGGGAATCGTCTGCGGAAACGGCGGAAGCTTCTACGGCGAAAACTGCATTTACAAGGGTATCGAATACCTCTTGAAGAATAACGACAGCAACTCTTCGCCAAAGGTGGACGGCGGCTATAAGCTCGTAAATTGCAGTTATCAGACGGGCGCGGAATCGTCCGCTTACGTCGGCTCTTCGTCGGACGCGGGCAACAAGTTCAGCAACAGTTCTGCAAGCATTCTGAAAACCGATTACTTTAAATGGCACACAGAGGAAGAGGCGCAGCCTTTTACTGTTTGCGCAACCGGACTTGACGAACTCGAAGACTGGCTTGCGGATACGGCTTACGGC
>JAIEAS010000307.1 GCA_029071285.1 Clostridia bacterium | reverse complement strand
AATCAAAGCCTCGTCGCTGGTGGCGAGGAAAACGGCCAAAAGGGTGCCCGTTTTTATAAGCCCCCTGTCGTAAAGCTTTGCCGCCATTACAGAAAAACCGCACTGCGGAATTATTCCCGTAGCAGCTCCGATTAAGGGAGCAAGATTGCCCTGTAAAATTTTGCCGTTGCGCCCGATAGTGGTGCGCTGTTCCAGAAACTCAATCAGAATATATATGACGAGTAAAAAAGGGAACACCACCGCCGTATCTTTGAGCGCGTCTAAAATTACGTCCATATCCTTTTAAATTTAAAACCCCCTTTTTGTCGGGGGTCTTGAATTTTATCTTACTTTTTTCTTGTCTTTTGCAGGTTTTAACTTTTCCTTGATTTCCTCTTCCTCTTTAAAGGTTCGGGGGATGTAATCGCTGTCCGCAAAGCCGTTCTTTTTATAGCCCTCGTCCCGCGCCAAGAGGGTGAGCCTCGTTTCGCCGTCGAAGAGGTAAAGCCTTGTAAGGTCGCACGAAATTTTGGTTTTGTCGCCCTTGTTGAGTTTTTCTGCGGGAACGGTGAAAGAATGTCCGTCCGCCTCGACCTCGACGAAGCCCTCGCCAACGCCGATAACGTTCGCCTCGATTTCGCCGCCCGTCTGCATATCCTCGGGGCGGATGCCGATAATAACCTGCTTTTCGGTATTTGCGTACTCCTCGATTGCGGTAAATCTCTTTACGATATTTTCGGGCAGTTCGAGTTTAATATTGCCTTCCGCAGCAAAAAACTTTGCGTCCTCTTTGATAATTTTCGCGTTGTTTATGAAGTTAATAGTGGGCGAACCTATAAGGAAAGCCACGTAAGCGTTCGAGGGATAGTCGTAAAGGTTTGCGGGCGTGTCAATCTGCTGAACGAAGCCGTTTTTGAGAACGACTATTCTCGTGCCGACGGTCAACGCCTCGGCAACGCTCTTTGTGGAATAGAGGAAGGTTCCCTCCATTCTCGCCTGTAAATTTACGATAACGTTTAAAAGCTCGGTCTGCAGATTTTCGTCCAGACCCGAAAGGGGCTCGTCAAACAGATAGAGTTTGGGTTCTCTTACTATCGCCCTGCCTATCGCCGTGCGCTGTTTCTGCGCCGCGGTCAGCACCTTCGGTTTGCGGTATAAAACTTCGGTAAGTCCTAAAATATTCGCAGCGGCCTTCACGCGCTGTTCGATAACGCTTTGGGGAGCTTTTCTGAGCTTTAAACCGAACGCCATATTGTCGAACACGGTGGACGCGGGGCTTAAGGTATTGTTTCTGAAAACCATCGCGATATCCCTGTCCTTGGGGTCCGCTTCGGTAACGTCCTTGCCTCCGACGAAAATTTCGCCCGAGGACAGCTCGTCCAGTCCCGCGATTACGCGAAGAAGTGAGGTTTTTCCGCTTCCGTCCGCGCCCAGAATTACGAGAAACTCTTTTTCAGCCGTTTCGATATTGATATCGTACAACGCACACGTTCCCGAGGGATAAATTTTATCTACGCCGTTAAGTTTAAGACTTGCCATATAAACTCCTTAGTAAGCCGCAAGGACTTATCAGTATAATAACACAGATTTGCGATTTTTCCAACACTAAACGGGTGAATTTTTAAAAAAATTAATTTTTATTTGCCCGACGCGCCGCTATGTGTTAAAATGCAGATATGAACGCGCGCAACTTTGACAAACTTATGTGTGAAGAAATTGAGCGGCACCGCGGCAAAAAACTGCTTTTGCACTGCTGCTGCGCCCCCTGCTCTTCCGCCTGCCTCGAAAGGCTGAAAGACGATTTTGCAATAACCGTCCTGTTCTACAACCCGAATATCGAAAGCGCGGAATATCTCAGGCGCAAGGACGAGCTTATCCGTCTTATAAAGACAACGGGCTGGGCGGACTTTATCGACTGCGATTACGAGGGCGAAAAATTTTACTCCGCCGTCAAGGGACTTGAAAAGGAAAAAGAGGGCGGCAAGCGCTGCGAAGTCTGCTTTAAGCTCCGCCTTGAAAAGACCGCGGAAATCGCAAAAACGAACGGCTTCGACCTGTTCACAACCACCCTCACGGTGAGCCCGCTGAAAAACGCGCAACTGATTAACGAAATAGGCGAAAGTCTGCAAAGCGGTAAAGCCCTTTGGCTGCACTCCGATTTTAAAAAGCGAAACGGGTATTTAAGAAGCTGCGAGCTGTCAAAACAGTACAACCTTTACAGACAGGACTTCTGCGGCTGCGTCTATTCCGAGCGCGATAAAAAATTAGTTGAAAATAAATAAAAAGCGTGGTAAAATAATTGTATGGATATTAACCGTTACACTCCCTCTTACGGAGTAACCAAAAAACATATGCTGCGGCTTGCGGACTTTTCTACCGAGGAGCTGTTCGAGTTTCTCTACGCCACCAAGGCGATGAAAGCCAAATTCACCGCGCACGAATCTACCGAAATTTTAAAGGGCGTAACAGTCGCGCTCCTCTTCGGCGACACGTCGATAAGAACGCGCGCCGCTCTGGAAATAGGCATAAGACAGCTGGGCGGCTACTGCGTGAATTTACCCTATAACGAAACCGACATGCAGGACGGCGGCGAAAATATAAAGGATATCGTAAGCGTAATTTCGCGCTACGGCGCGGGCGCTCTCGTTACCCGCGAAATCAGCAACGACGAGCTGACCGAGTTCTGCAAGGTTACAAACGACATTTCCTTTATAAACTCGTCCAACCGCGAGTATCTCCCCTTACAGGCGCTTTGCGATATTTTCACTATCTGGGAAAAGAAAGGAAAGCTCGAGGGTGTGAAACTCGCCTCCGTCGGCAAGTGAGGACATAACGCCGCTTCGCTTATAATGGGCGGAATTAACTGCGGAATGGAAATCGCG
>JAIEAS010000306.1 GCA_029071285.1 Clostridia bacterium | reverse complement strand
CTCATCCGCGTTGCGTTGCCGCTCAATGCGTCAAAGCCGGTTGCGGAGAATTTGTCCTCTTCGAAAGTTAAAGTGCCGACGCTGCCGCCCGAAACCGGTCTGTAATCGACCTTGGTTTTTAAAGCTTCCTTAACGGCGGAAACCATAACTGCGGTAAGCTCGCCGCTTTCGCTTCTTACGATTTCGTGCGCGACGAGGTTGCCGCCCCAGTCGAAGTCGCCGTAATCAGCCTGCGTAAGCTTTGCGCACCACGCAAAGGCGTAAAGCTTGTCGTCGGCCTTTTCAAGTCTGCCTGCGTAGAAGCCCGCGCCGTCGATAGTATCTCTGTCGAATTTCTGCCACTCGCCGTCCTTCGAGGTCCTGTAGCGGTAGCGGGTTACGCGCTCGCTGCCCTGCTCGCTGAACGCGAGGTAGTAATAACCGTTAAGTTCGATATACGACGGACATTCCATATTGTAAGTGCCCGCGTCGTTCTGATAGAAAATACCTTTATACACCCACTCGGAAGCAGCCGCGTCGAGGCTTGCCGAAGCGTAGTATTTTATAACGCCCTGCTCAACGCCGTTGACTTTGTCGCGGGCGGTTACAAGCATATAATAGGTGCTGTCGTCGCTGTCGTAGTAAACGTAAGGGTCGCGGAAGTCGTCGTTTAAATTAGACTGACCGCTGTTGCCCTTGAGCTTGAATTCCTCGTCCTTGGTCCATTCAATCTGGTCGTCCGAAGTTGCGTGGCGCACAACCTCGAGAGGGTCGGGCGCAACGTCTTCCCTGCTCGCACCGTGTCCCGTGTAGAAGCAGTGGTACTTGCCGGTTGCCGCGTCCTTTATGAACGAGCCCGTACCGAGCGCGGCGTCGGGGGACTTGATATCTTCCTCGAAATTAAGAGCCACGCCCTCGTCGTTATAGTGCAGATAATCGGTGGTCGTAAGCCTAGAAATGGGGTGATAGAACATATACAGCGAACCTACTTTGTCCTGCAAATGGTATATGTTCATAACTCCGTTGTCGTAGAAAGGCATTACGTCGCCCATATAAATTCCTTGGGTATCGCGGTAGCTCGAAACGGGATAGACGTTTAAACCGCCCTGGTCTACCGGTTCGGGCTTTTTATCGTCCTTCCCCGTAGCGCAGCCGACGGTTGCGCACACGCAGAGTGCCGTCGCCAATATGGGAACTATGAGTCTTTTCTTCATATTTTTCTCCTTATTTCGTTGATTTTTAAACCGCTTATTTTACCGTCAAGCGCAATACGGTAATTTCCTTCTATGTAAATTCTGCTGCTTATTACTTCCCTGCCGCCGTCCACGAACGTTTCAATACTCGACGTATCGAGAAGAACGCGCACGGTGCAGTTTTCATAGCTTCCGTTTGTACGGCGGATACTGCCGTAAGAGTTGTTCGTAAGCCGTGTGTCGAGGCAGACGTTGCCGTTGTTGGTTATTACGACTTTGCCGTTATCGCCGATAATTTCAACCCTGCCCTCGCCCTCGAAATTGAAGGTTATATCCGAGCATACGGGCACTTCGCCGTCCTTGACTTCGCTGTGGTATTTTTTAAGTCCGTCAACGGGATGCTGAAAAATATCGCCGTCCCTGTACTCCAGCCTTCTCGGCACTGAAAACGCGCCTACCCAGCCGTGTCCCATATCCCTCGTGGGATAGGGCTTATTCCACATTTCCAGCCAGCCTATCATTATAGGCTCGTCTGTACCGCGTACAAACTGCGGAGCGTAAAAGGTGTCGCCCTTGTCGATTTCCTTTATGAAGTCCACCGCCATTTTTCCCTTTTCGAAGTCGATTTTGCCGACTATGAAAACGCTTGCGTTTATGTTCATAAAGTCGTTATCGCGCTCGTGAACGTGACAGCCCGAAGCTATAATTACGTCCTTGCCGTTTACTTTGAAATAGCTGGGGCACTCGCCCATATCGCCGAGCTCGGGGTAGGGTCCTAAATAGAACTCGTATTCCAGCCTGTCAAGCGACCTTCCGCCGAGAACGATAATCACGCCTCTGTTTAAAAGTACGTCCTTGCCGCCGAGAAACACGTAATACTTACTGCCTATTTTTACGGGGCACGGGTCTCTGAAATCGGTGCGGCTTAAATTTGCGGGAAGCCTGTTGTTATCGAAGGCGCAGACCTCGTCTGAAAAACGCGTGCCGTCCGCCGATACGGCTTTGTACACCTCTTCCTTCTGGAAGTCGCCCTGCTCGTAGTGCAGAGTATACAGCGCGGTTATCGCGCCGCCGTCCTCAATCGCTCCGCCCGAAAAGATACTTTCGTACTCCTCTTTGGGGGCGATAGCCACACCCGCGTCCTCGTATGAAATGAGGTCGTCCGAGATGAAGTGTCCCCAGTACATCGTCCCCGTATGTGTATCGAAGGGATTGTACTGATAATACAGGTGGTATCTGCCGCCGAAGCGAACTAAACCGTTGGGGTCGTTCATCCAGCCGCACGGCGGCATCATATGATAACCTAACCTGAATTTATTATTAACCGTTCTTTTTTGTTTGGCAATATATTTATTTACACGGTGAATAATATCTGCCATTGCCTGAAACTGTCCTCTATATTTGTTTAAGTTTTATTGTTATTAATTTGCCGTTACGTCCTGAAGTCCTACGTAATAAACGGTAAGAGTGAACGGGCTTCCGTTGGACAAATCGCCGTATTCCAGACAGCTGCCTATCGTGCAGCTTTCGTTTGCCGTAAATTTAAAGGTCTTTACGTATAAGCCGTCGTGGTCGCAATAACAAAGCTCATTTTGAACAGTAGCTTTTCCGTCGTAAACTACGTACTTCAGATTGCCGTCAACTCTGTCATTTACGTTAACTACAAAGGTAAGCTCGTATTCGTGACCGTTCTCAAGAACGACGTCTTTTGCAAGCTTTAAGTGCCAGCTTTCCTTGTTAGCTGTCGCTGTTACCGTTATCTGTCCGGATTCATTCTGAGGCTTTGACGCCGAAGCCGCCGAGTTGGTATCCAGCCACCAGCCTTCAAAGAAGTTGCCTGTTGTAGCCGCGCTCGTCACGGATTTAATTGTCAAACCGAGATCGTTCGTGTCGTAGGGAGTAAGATTTGCGGTAATTATGCCGTCTTGCGCAACGGTTGCAACGAACACGAATTTAAGGGTATTTGTTCCCTGCTTAATATCGATAACCGTATGTTCGCCGATATATTGCGCGCTACTGTCGTCTACGCTGAAATTAACGTGGCCGCCCGCCTTTTCGCTTTCGAATACGTAAGTAACTTCGTAAGCCCTGCCTGCTTCAATGCTGCCGAGCTTGCTCTGAATAACGATTTGGTCAGGTTCCAGAGCGGCGTTGCCGAGGAAGCCGATTGTAGCGGAAGTTTTTGTGTGCTCTGCGGTAACTTTCTCCAGAATTGCATCGTCCACCGTTAAGGTAACGTATCCGGTTTCGCCGCACTTGCAAACGCCTTTTTTACCGTAGTTATGTCCGGTTGCCGCGATAACTGTGTCCGCCTGAGTAATCTGGGTGGTGCAGTTTGCATCGCTGTAATACTTGTTGCCCCTCTTCCAGTACTCGATATTTCCCGCTTCTTCGCACTCTGCCTCTTTCGCCGCAACGTGCTCTACAACGGGAGCCTTTTTGCCGCACACGCAGTCGCCGTTGGTGTAGTCATGGTCTTCCTTGGTGGAAAGTTCGCCGCAGCCTCTTGCGCATGCCTTCCAGTGTTGGTCGTCATCGGTAGTTACGTAAGCCGCGCTGTCATAGTCGTGACCGAGCGCGCCGATAACGGTGTCAGCCTTGGTTATTTCCTTGGTGCATTCTTCGTCGCTGTAATATTTGCCGCCCTTTACCCAGTACTCGGTGTTGCCCGCAACCGTGCAGGTTGCAGCCTTAGCCGCGGTATGTTCGGGAGTTTCGTCGTTGGGTTTGCACGCTGCAAGCGAGCCGAGGCACATTGCCGCGCTGAGTACGCAGGCAGAAATTGCCGAGATTTTCTTAATTGAGTTTTTCATTATTTTCTCCTTGTTTTTTATATAATTTTTTATAATAAATTTTTATTTTTATTTGTATTTTGTTTTATTTCTATTTTAGTTCTATCTATCTATCTATCTTCTATCTATCTATCTA
>JAIEAS010000305.1 GCA_029071285.1 Clostridia bacterium | reverse complement strand
CTGAAATTCCGTCGATTTTCTTATCCTTGACGAGATTTGCGATACTTTCAATAAGTTTTGCTTTGTTGACCTGATAGGGAATTTCGGTAACGATAATTCTCGTACGGCTCATATTTCCGCTCTGATACTCTTCGATTTCACAGCGCGAGCGGATTGTTATATTGCCTTTACCCGTTTTGTAAGCTCTGCGGATACCGCTTCTGCCCATAATCAACGCGCCCGTAGGGAAATCGGGGGCGGGAATGTGCTCCATAAGTCCGTCTACGTCAATCTCGGGATTATCGATCATAGCGATTACGCCGTCGATACATTCGCCGAGGTTGTGGGGCGGAATGTTGGTCGCCATACCAACCGCTATACCGTCAGAACCGTTAACGAGCATATTGGGGAAGCGCGACGGCAGAACCGTGGGCTGCATACCCGTATCGTCGAACGTGGGATAGAAATCAACCGTTTCCTTGTCCAGATCGCGGAGCATCTCGGAAGAGAGTTTTGAAAGTCTTGCTTCCGTATACCTCATTGCCGCGGCGGGGTCGCCGTCGACAGAACCGAAGTTTCCGTGTCCTTCTACAAGGGGGAAGTTAATCGAGAAGTCCTGCGCAAGTCTTACAAGCGCATCGTACACCGAGCTGTCGCCGTGGGGGTGATATTTACCGAGACAGTCACCGACGATACGGGCGCATTTTCTGAACGCCTTGTCGGAGTAAAGTCCCAACTCGTGCATCGAGTAGAGAATACGTCTGTGAACGGGTTTCAAACCGTCGCGCACGTCGGGAATGGCACGCGAAACGTTTACCGCCATTGCGTAGGCGATGAAAGATTTTTTAAGCTCTTCGTCAACTTCAACGTCGAGCAGTTTAGTCATTGCAAGAGTCTTTTTAAACTCTTCGGTAAGCTCGGGACTTGTTACTTTCTTTGCCATACTCTCTCCTTAAACGTCAAGCTCTTCTACGAGCTTTGCGTTTTCTTCAATGAACTGTCTGCGAAGTTCTGGTTGCTCGCCCATCAAAAGGGCAAAAGTCTTGTCGGCTTCTACTGCGTCCTCTACGTTAATTCTTACAAGGGTACGCTTTGCGGGGTCCATAGTGGTTTCCCAAAGCTGTTCCTTGTTCATTTCACCGAGACCTTTATAGCGTTGAAGCTCGAACTTGCCGTTGTAGGTGTTTCTGAAATCTTCAAGCGCTTTATCGTCGTAAAGATACTTGTCCTCTATGCCCTTGCCCGACACCTTGTAAAGGGGCGGCTGGGCGGCGTATACGTGGCCGTTTTCAACAAGCGGACGCATATAGCGGAAGAAGAAAGTTAAAAGTAAAATTCTGATGTGTGAGCCGTCAACGTCGGCATCGGTCATAATTATAATTCTGTCGTAGCGGAGTTTGCTTTCGTCAAAGTTTTCCTGTATGCCGCAGCCGAAAGCGGTTATCATTGCTTTGATTTCTTCGTTTTCAAGCACGCGGTTGATTCTTACTTTTTCAACGTTCAGTATTTTGCCGCGAAGAGGCAATATTGCCTGAAAACGTCTGTCTCTGCCCTGCTTTGCCGTACCGCCCGCGCTGTCGCCCTCGACGATATAAATTTCGCAAAGCTCCGAACGCTTGTCCGAGCAGTCTGCAAGTTTGCCGGGGAGTTTTGTGCTTTCAAGCACGCCCTTTCTGCGCGTGTCTTCGCGGGCAAGTCTTGCCGCCTCTCTCGCGCGCTGAGCGGTTACGCAGCGCATAATAAGCTCTTTGGTGATTGCGGGGTGCTCTTCGAGGTAGGTGCCGAATTTATCGACCACAGCCTTGTACACGAAAGTTCTTACGTAAGTTGAGCAAAGCTTGCTCTTCGTCTGGCTCTCGTACTGGGCGTCTGCGATTTTTACAGAAACGACCGCGGTAATGCCCTCGCGCACGTCCTCGCCAGAAAGCTTTTCGTTTTCTTTTAAAACGTTGAGCTTATGTCCCGCGTCGTTGATGACCTTGGTTAAAGCGTTTTTAAAGCCGTCAAGGTGGGTTCCGCCGTCGGGCTGGCGGATATTATTCGAGAAGGGGAAAATCTGCTCGGAATAGCCGTCGTTATACTGAATGGCGACTTCCAAGAATTTGTCGTCGCCCTCGTGCTCTTCAAAATACACGGGGGATTCGAACAGCGTATTTTTGCCCTTGTTGATATCTTCGATAAAGTGAACTACGCCGCCCTCGTAACAGAAAACGTCCTGACGGATTTTTTCGCCGCGCTTATCGGTAAGCGACAAGGTAAGTCCCTTGTTGAGGTAGGAAAGTTCCCTTAAAAGAGTTTTTAAAATATCGTAGTTGAAAACTATGGTTTCAAATACAGTTGCGTCGGGGTGGAACGAAATTGTTGTTCCCGTTGCGTTGGTTTTGCCGACTGCTTTAAGCGGTTTTTCGGGAATTCCGCAGTGATAGGTCTGACGGTAAATATGCCCGTTCTGGCAGACCTCTGCGGTGAGTGTGTCGGAAAGCGCGTTTACGCAGGATACGCCCACGCCGTGAAGTCCGGACGAAATTTTGTATCCGCCCTCTTTTTTGCCGCCGCCGAACTTGCCGCCCGCATTAAGATTTGTAAGCGCAAGCTCTACGCCGCTTATTCCCTCTTCCTTGTTGATACCCGTAGGTATGCCTCTACCGTTGTCCTTGACCACACAGGTGCCGTCCTCGGTAATGGTGACGTCAATCCTGTCGCAATAGCCTGCGAGCGCTTCGTCAATGGAGTTATCGATAACTTCCCTGACAAGACAATGCAGTCCCTTTTCATCGGTGGGACCGATGTACATTCCGGGATGTTCCCTTACGGGTTCAAGACCTTTTAACGCTTTCAGACTGTTCGCATCGTAATTGTTTTTAATTTTCGTCGGCATTTTTATTCCTCTTTTTTTTGCTGAATTAAGTATACCATATTATAATAATAAAGT
>JAIEAS010000304.1 GCA_029071285.1 Clostridia bacterium | reverse complement strand
CATTAAAGGCAACGCCATACTTGCGGCGCAAAACCAAAATCTGGCGATTGACGCGGACGCGTCGGGAAACGTGGTTTACACGCAAATTTCTTCGGCGGCGACCTGCGGACTGGTCAGCGCTTTGCGTATAATGGGTATTCTGCAATGCGAGGGTATATTCCTTAGTAAAAATATGAAAGCGGGCATAAAAAATCTTTTGAAAGCAGCTAACTGGAATGATTGCGTCGGCACGCTTGCATTATTGCATTACCGCAAAGAGAGCCGCCAATTCAACATGGCCCGGCTTCGCAGGGAAGTTGCGGATTCGCCTTTTGCGGAACTGTATGAAGCGGCAGCGAAGAAATACGGAGGAGCCGGCGACATGGATATCGATGAAGTCAGATTGTTAAACAAGGCTTTCAATTCCGGCGTTTTAAAGCGTGAAGTTTACGACCCCAAGTACGCACGCATCCTGAACAGTATGGCGTTATACTTCAAAGATAAGGAAAAGACGTTATTCACCCAAAGTAAGGAATTGGTCGGCGTTATAGGTGATTTGCCTTTGAAATTGACGCATGAAAAAACGGTTGCGGTAGACGTAAGCGCCGTAAAAAACAACGCGCTGAAAAGGGAGAACGAAGCGACGCAGGTTGCCCGTGCGCTCAATAACTGTGATTTAAGGCAATTGCCCGCATACCGTCCGTTATGTCTGTGCTGTGATTCGGACTACGTATTGAACATGTATGCAAGCGCAATAGCTGTAAAAAGTGCAAATACGCACGTTGAAATAATAGACGTTGCCGAACTCAACGAGTACGACTTTGAACCTACTCCCAATAATATTTTTATCCGCAGTATTAACGAGGACAAGGACAACCGCTTTTTACTTTATTTTACGGGTGAAACCGCGGCAGCCAAAATTGATTTAATGAAGAGTATTCTGTTAAGCGGCAGGCGTGCGAAATTCCACTTAAATAATCCGAACGTCACGCTCAATCTGAGTGCGGTGCTGCCGATTTGTTTCTGCGATGAAAGCAATGCCAAGCTGTTAAAGCCGTACTGTGACGTAATCGAGCTTTCGGAAGTGACAGCGGAGGAAATGCCGTCGGCAATTAAGGATATTCTTGCAAGCAAAGAAAAGGTTTACGGATTAAAATCCATAAGGCTCGACGGCGAAGCTTTACAAATGTTTAAGGGCTACGATATCGATACGGCGGAAAAGCTCATTGACGCTGCGGTTCGTGCCCGCCGCGAAAAGGGCGCGGCTATTACCTTATCGCGTGATACGTTACAAAAATATTCACCGGACAACAGACCGGTAATCGGATTCGGAGGAAATACAAATGGAAAATCACAACGGCATAATTAGCGGTTACGAAAACACAAAGTTCGTTCACTATAAGGATTCGGAGAAATTGCCGAACATGGTGGCGTATGCCGAATTGGGTAAAAAAGCTATATCGGGCGTGTTGAAAGCCGGCTGGCACGTCGACGGACGGCTGATGCAGGTATATACCGAACAGGAAAACCACGTGGGCGTAATCGCCGCTACGAGGCTCGGTAAAACCACATCGTACGTCATACCCACAATTTTATCGTTTGCCAGACAGTCAGTCAGAAGGGGTATGGTAATATCCGACCCCAAGGGCGAACTTTACCGTCTGACGTCCGCAACGCTCCGCGAGCAGGGCTATAAGGTCATTTTGCTGAATTTCCGCGACTACAAACATTCCGAATGCTGGAATCCGTTGACCCCGATTTTCAGAAAGTACCGCAAAGCCGCTTCGATTTACGATGAGGTAGGCGTTGTCGATACTCCCGACGGTCCGCGCAACGTATTCCGCGGTGTAATTTACGAAAATCAGGATGAGCTGGACGGCACCATCGAGCAGGCGTATTCGATGCTGTTGGACGAGATAGGCAACGATATAGACACTTTGGCGGCAATAGTTTTGCCCACGTTATGCCAAAAGGACCCGTATTGGGAAAATTCCGCCCGCGAGTTTCTTAAAGCCTTTATATGGGCGATGCTGGAAGATTCCGACAAGGACGAAAACCCCGTTACCGAAGACACCTTCTCGTTCAGCACCATACTTTCGATGTTAAACAACATACATTCCGGTAAAGGTTCGTCGTTTGACGACAACGGATACTTCACGGGAAGAGAGCCAAGCTCAAAGGCATATCAGCTTGCAAAGAATACGGTTATCGAAAACGGCGACGTAACGAGGTCTTGCATTCTGGCGGTCTTTAACACAGGCATATCCATGTTCCGCGATTGCGCGATGCGGCTGGTTACAAGCTGTAATTCGTTTGATATGTCCGAACTGATTAACGGCCCCGTGGCGATTTTTATAAATTATAAGGACGAGGTCAAGGTGCACTACCAGCTGATATCGCTGTTCGTGCAGGAGGCTTACCGCTATCTTATCGAGCAGGCAACCGAAAAGCCCGACGGGAAACTCGAAGTACCCTTTTACTTCATATTGGACGAGTTTGGTAATTTCGCTAAAATAAATGATTTCGATACGACCATTTCAGCCTGTGCGGGGCGCAATATATGGTTTATTCTGATAATACAATCGTACGCCCAGCTCAACAACGTTTACGGGGCTGACGTTGCCGAAATCATCCGCGACAATCTTAACGTTCACGTGTTTTTCGGGTCGAACAATCCCAGCACTTTGGAAGCCTTTTCAAACGAGTGCGGCAAGTATACCAGAATATCGCCGTTGTCCGCATTGAACGGCAGGGGCGCGGATATAGAGCAATACCAGCTTGAAACTATTCCCCTTGTACCCAAGAGTATGCTGTCGCATTTCCAGCCGGGGGAGTGCATTATAACCGAAGCAAACAGCGGCTACGTAATGTTTTCTAAACTGGAAAGGTATTTTCTTTGCGACGAGTTTAAAAACCTGCCGTTGACTTCGGAAAGCGATTATACGTGCGGCGTCAATCCCTTTGACAAAAAGTATAAATACGTAATGTCCAGAAAGAAGAGGCGCAGTTTGTTTGATTAACGGTGAAAATTAAGCGGGGAGATTTGTAAAATGGAAAAGGAAAAAATAATAGAATACATAAAGAAAAGAAAAATAATTACCTTGCCGGCAGTGCAAAAACAGTTTTCATTGTCGTATAATGAGGCTAAAATATTATTTGCCGAGCTTGTTGAAGAAGGCGGTCTGCAATTTGCTTCGGGCATTACGTATAACGTGCGCGCGGAGAAACTGGAGAGAGCTCAGAAGACTGACGACCCCGATATCTGCTCGTTGGATGAGTACAGGGAAAAGTTGAGAAATTCATTGCGCAGTGACGACGATGACGAAACGGTGTGCGTTGACGATGAAGACGAAGAAGACGATGATTTAGACAAAGCTTTCGAAGACTTTGAAGACGAAGCTTATGAAAAATTACTTGAAGCTCTGAGGGAAGAGGAAGAAGACGATGACGGCGAATCCGACGAAGACGACGAACAGGAAGCGTTTAACCGTTTAGGCAATTTCGGTAAGCTTTATAACCTTAAACGGATTTTCAACGATTGCATGAGCAGGCAGATAAAAAACGAAGATGCGGGAGGCACGTCCCGCAACGTAATAGCGATAGGCGGCGAGCAGTTTAAACTGGAATATGACGACGGTTTGCTGCAGATAATCTACGAAGGTTTTGCGCCTGCCGATTGCGTAAGCGCCATTAGGGCGGATTCGATAATCGAAGAATATAAAAATCTGCATTATAAAGCAGGGGCGGTTGTGGCAACCGTTGAAGATACCGCAGACTCGCTTGACGCCTTGCTTGAGCTGTACGCCGCAGTAATAAGAATTAATCACGGAGAATGATATGAAATATAAGGACAAATATTTTTCTATTATGGGGGATTCCATAAGCACTTTGTACGGCTATAATCCGTTGGGATTTGACAGCTTTTACAAATACGAAATGTGCGAGATCAGCGGGGTAAAGACGTATAAAGACACCTGGTGGGGGCAGGTTATTGACGCTGTGGGCGGGAAATTGCTCGTCAACAATTCCTGGTCGGGAAGCCTCGTCGTCAAGCACCAGCTGTGCCGTATTCCGTCCTATGCCTGCAGTGAGGAGCGGACTTCTCTTTTAGGCGAAAACGGCGTGCAGCCCGACGTAATTATGGTATATATGGGCACGAACGACGCCGGTTGGGAGGTTGAGATTGACGGCGGGGATGACGATATAGCTTGCTTTAAAACGGCTTACAGGTTTATGCTCGAAAGAATAAAGCGCAACTATCCCGACGCGGAAATATGGTGCTTTACGCTGTGCATAAGCGTGGACAGAATAGGCGGTTATATGAAAGATTACTGCAACGTTATTCGCGAGTGCGCAAAGGCGTACGGTTGTAAACTGATTGAGCTTTACGACCAGCCTGCCCGCTATGAAGCGGTTGACGGGATTCACCCCAATGCCGAGGGAATGAAGACGATTGCTAAAATCGTCCTCGGGCAAATTTAGTTTTTAAAGGAGGAATTTATGATTTTTGTAACGGGAGATACTCACAGGAGCGACTTGTTTTGTTTGCGCGTATTTTGCGACAATCACCCCGAGCTTACGAAAAGCGATTACGTGATAATTGCGGGCGACTTTGGCGGGGTGTGGGCAAAGGATACGCTTGAAAGCGATTTAAAGCAGTTTTCCGACTTGCCCGTAACCGTGCTTTTCGTGGACGGCAATCACGAAAATTTCGATTTAATAAACGCCTATCACGTTGAAACGTGAAACGGCGGCAAGGTACATAAAATCAAGCAGGATATAATTCATTTGATGCGCGGGCAGATTTTCGAAATAGAGGGTAAGACCATTTTCACCTTCGGCGGGGCGACGAGCATTGACAGGGATTACCGCATAGAGGGCAAAGAGTGGTGGGCGCAGGAGCTGCCTGCCTATGAAGAGCTTGACGAAGGGTTTGCCAACCTAAAACGCTACGGCAACAAAGTGGACTACGTTATCACCCATTCGTGCGGGCAACGTGCGCTTATGTATCCGCAGTTAAGAATTGCCGCTGGCATTAAAACGGCTTGCCCGGAAAGCCATATGCTTTCAAACTTCGAAGATTTTGTTGATTTTAAGCACTGGTACTTCGGGCACTTCCATATCGACGCGGAACTGAGCGACAAATACACCGCGCTTTTGCATAATGTCGTGGCGTTGAAATAACGAAATTGATTGCACTAACCACAACAT
>JAIEAS010000303.1 GCA_029071285.1 Clostridia bacterium | reverse complement strand
GCAGCGTAGCAGGCGACGATACACTTTTGATAGTTATTGATACAACCGAAAACGCGCAGTTAATTATGCACAAACTGAGAGAGTACATAATCTGATGTTAAAAAGATTATACGTTAAAAACGTAGCCTTAATTTCCGAGGCGGATATTGAGTTCGACGGCGGTCTTAACGTATTGTCGGGAGAAACGGGGTCGGGTAAGTCTGTTATACTCGACTCAATTAACTTTGTCCTCGGTTGCAAAGCCGACAGGACTATGATTCGCTACGGCGAAAACGAGGCGTTCGTAAGAGCGGAGTTTAATCTTGATAAAAATTCGGATGCAGTTAAAGTTTTAAAAGAGTACGATATAGAAACGGAAGGTGAGGTAATAATATCACGCAAACTTTCTGCGGACGGAAAAGGAAGTATCAAGATTAACGGCGACAGCGTTACTGCTTCGATGCTGAAAGGCGTTACACAGCACCTCGTTGACGTTCACGGTCAGAGTGAACACTTTTTTCTTTTAAGCGAAGAAAACCAGTTAAAGCTTGTTGATAACCTTGCAAGCGACAAGACAGATAAAATCAAAAATGAGCTTTCCGTGTTAATTTCGGAAAAGCGTCAGTTAAAATCCAAAATAAATTCGCTTGGCGGCGACGAGAGTGAGCGCGCCAGAAAGCTTGACCTTTTAGGTTATCAGATAAACGAAATCAAAGCAGCTGAAATAAAAGTTGGTGAATATGACGAGTTAAAGATGCGGCAAAATGTGATATTAAACGTTGAAAAAATTATGGCTGCAATTAGCGAGGCTCGGACGGCTCTCGGTGACGACGGCGGCTGTGGTGACGGGCTAGCTTCGGCAATGCATGCTGTGAACGGGATTTCTTCAATAGACGAGGAGTATTCTCAGATTTATAATCGTCTCGAAGGAGTCAGCGCTGAAATAGACGATATATGTGAAACTCTTTCCGATTTTGCGGACAACCTGTCTTTCGACGAGGGCGAAGCAAAACAGATTGACGAAAGGCTCGAGCTTATTAAAACACTGATAAAGAAATACGGCGCAGACGAAGAGCAGATTATAGCTTATATGGAAAAAGCGCAGGCTGAGTTTGAAGCAATTTCCGACAGTGCGGCTTTAATTGAAAAATACACCGCACAAATCAGTGACTGCGATGAAAAAATTTACGCATTGTGCATGCAGCTTACCGAAATAAGAAAACGTACTGCGCAATATTTCAGCGAAAAAGTCGTTGATGAACTGAAAACTTTAAATATTCCCGACGCGCAATTCGGAGTTTATTTTAAAGAATATGATAGGTCGACTGCCGATTTGCAGAGTGCAAACGGTTCCGACGTAATAAGTTTTGAATTTTCTGCCAATAAAGGCGAACCGAAAAAGCCTTTGAATAAGGTTATAAGCGGCGGCGAAATGAGCAGATTTATGCTTGCAATTAAAACGCAGTTAAAAGATTTAAACGGCATTTCGACCTATATATTCGATGAAATCGATGCCGGCATAAGCGGATTTACCGCGGCAACAGTTGCAAAAAAATTTATCGACATATCGAAACACACACAAATACTGGCAGTTTCGCATTTGCCGCAAGTGTGCGCCGCGAGCGACGAGCAATTATTAATATATAAGGTAGAGGAAGGCGGTAAAACGGTAACAAAAGTTAAACGGCTTTCCAAAGAACAAAAAGTAGAAGAAATTATCCGTTTGACAGGCGGAAACACAAGATCAGATGCGGCAAGACAGCACGCCGAAGAACTTATAAGTCAATTCAAAAATTAATTAAAATCAGCGGCTTTAAACCGCTGATTTTTTGTATATTACCGTCAAACCTGCACACAATACTACTGTTATGCTTTTAAGAAAAAATATTTTAAAGTCCTTAATGGTATTTATGGTATTGCTGCTGTGCATAGTATCGTTTGCGCCGATTAGTGCGGCGGCAGAAACCCAAACTTTGTATTTGGGCGGCTTTCCGGCAGGTTTTACGCTTAATACCACTACGGTTGAAGTAATTGGAATTTGTGAGGTTATGACGTCTGACGGAATGAAATCTCCCGCAAGAGAGAGCGGAATCAGAACGGGCGACGTCATTGATAAAATAAACGGAAGAGAAGTAAACTGCACCAAAGACGTAAACGATATTCTTGCCGACGACTACAAAAAGTTTGAAGTAACCGTATTAAGAGGCGGCGAAATATTAAGTATAGACGTTACCCCGGTTATGGACCTTACAACGAAGGCAAAAAGACTTGGCGTTCTCGTTAAAGACAGTATAAACGGAATAGGAACGGTAACCTATATAGACAAAACAAATAATAAGTTTGCTTCGCTCGGACATCCCGTTACTGATTTGAATGGTTCGCTTATAGAAATTAACGGAGGTACGGTTTACGGCTGCTTCATTTACGACGTTAAAAAGGGCGTTAAGGGAACGCCTGGGGAACTCCGCGGAGCTTTTGAAAGCTCAACCGTTCTCGGTAAAGCAACTGTGAACTGCGGTTGCGGTATTTACGGTGACCTGTCGAAGAATTACGACGTTTCAAAGCTTGTTAAAGTAGAAAAAGGCAGTGTTGACAGCGTGAAAATGGGTAAGGCTTGTATTTATTCCACACTCGAAGGCACTGAAGTACAAAAATACGATATTTCTATCGTCAAAGTAGATAAGAATAATAAAGATAACAGAAATTTCGTAATAAAAATCGACGATGATAAACTTATCAATAAATCGGGCGGCATAGTGCAGGGAATGAGCGGAAGCCCTATCGTTCAAAACGGTAAAATTATCGGGGCGGTTACTCACGTGTTTATTAATGACCCGACGAGAGGTTACGGTATTTCAATCGATAAAATGCTTAATTCATATTAATACAAAATTCCTCATATAATTGTATATGAGGAATTTGTCTTTTAAAGGGTGTAAATGTGATTTAAGGTATTTAATTGCCGTAATTGTAACCTTTTTGTGTTCTATTATATGTGGCATAGTACTATATAAAGTAGTTACAATTAACATTTATTTTAAAGATTTTGCGGAAGATTACGTATATTACGTTTTTAATTTCAAAAATACCAAGTTAATTTTTTCACACATTTTAAGCGAACTGATATACCTGTATATATTTTTTCTGTTAGGTTATTTTACCAGATTTAAATATCTGACGTTGATAATTGTGTTTGTCCGCGGTCTGTTTTTTGCGATATATGCGGCTATACTGTTTGAATTGGTTACGTTCGGCGGAATTACCGTTGCAATACTGGTGT
>JAIEAS010000302.1 GCA_029071285.1 Clostridia bacterium | reverse complement strand
ATGCGGTACGCTTATCTGCGTACCGCATTTTTCTATTCTTTCAATATTTTAACTTCGCCGCGAACTCCGTCAAGTAAAACCAAAGCATCGTTCGGAATCAGTTCGGTTGCGTTTTTAAGTCCGACGACTGCGGGCAGATTTAATTCCCTTGCAACTACGAAACTGTGCGACAGCATGCTTCCGTGTTCGACTATTAAACCGCTTGCAGAGGGAAACAAACTAATCCAGCCGGGGTCGGTGCGCTTAGTCAGAATTATGTTTCCCGCGGTCAGCTTGTCGGACGGCGACTGCATAAGCGAAACTCTCGCCGTAACGCTTCCGTTGCCGCTTGGTATGCCGTGCATGCCGCCTTCGGGGCGGTCGCCTTTAACGTGGAGCGGAACGCCGCCAAAGAATACGACTCTGTCGTAAGTTGGCTTTTCAAGCCATATTTTTTCTTCGGCTTTGCGCGCTTTTACTAATTCTGCAAAATCTCCCTCGCCCGACAAAACTTCTTGCTTGGTTAAATAGAAAATATCGCGCTTGTCTGTAAGTCGCCCCTTGGTGCAATAATTTTCGCCGAAGTTGAGGAATATGTTTCTCACTACCGAATAGAGGTAAGTCCTGTATAGGCGCAGCCGCTCGCGCATACGCATATATTTTTTTGCTTTTTCCGCCAATCCTTTCAGTTCCTTAGGGATTGTAACTTGTTCGTATTCGGGCTTTTTAAAATCTGTATTTAAGTTGGATTTTATCAGGGAATATAAAGGCGTTTCGTCCTCGATCATAGTTACGGTTTCAAGCTTCAGCTCGTCCATAACCCTTGCGCCGAAGTTGAGGATATATTCTTTCAGTACAGGTGAAATGGAGGTGCCGTCAGAGTATTTTTTGCAGAGTTCTTTTTCATCCAGGGTTTTGAAGTCGGCGTAAATTTCTTTATCCGCTTTAATTAAATTTACTATTTCTACAAGTTTGCTTGCGCTTTCCGCGCTCTTTACGTCGCCTTGGCTTGAAATATATTTGTTGAGATCCTCATCCGGTATATTCAGCTTTTTTGCTTTATCTTTAAGCTTGCCGAAGTAGTACATTACTGCAAGGTCGTTGATAATGGGAATAACAAAGCCGTCAGTAATTTCGTTTTCTATTGTTTTTGCAAGTTCGATAAGCTGTCCGTTCGTTTCAGTCAGCTTTTTGCCATAGTAAGGCATAACAATGCGTTTGAATTTCTGCTCGAAGCCGTCCGCAAGATTGTCTATGTTTTTCAGCTTTTTGGTAAACTCGATAAAAATTTTCGCTACGTCAAAAAAGTTCATTTTAACTTTTCTGAAGTTATCCGTCTTGCTGTTCACGCCTATCATACTGTCAAAGTAAGAGGCTGATTTTTTAAACGGCAAAACGCTTACGCCGTAGTACCAGCTGTTCATATTGTAGTAAATTTTACCCTCGTACCAATAAAGCATTTCAGAAAGTGCGGGGAGCAAAGCTGCGGAAATTTTTTTGCGCACCTTGCCCGTTCTGAGGGCAGCGTAGTATACGTCGTGGTAGACTTCTTTTGCAAACGAAAAAGTAAGGGGAGAGGTTACGCCGAAAAAAGATTCTACTATATTCGAGTTGTCTATTAAAAGATTTCTGTCGTGCGGATTTATGTTTCCGTAAGTGGTAATTGCCCGCGCCTGCAAGAAGTATACTTTTCCGTTTCTGTACGCAAATTCAATGTCCTGAAAGGAAGTCGTTTTAGACGCAATTTCTTTTGCAAACTCAACTATTTTGCGGAGGGGTTTTGCGCCTAAAATATCTTCGCCGTCAATTTTGGTTTTATCGTGATTTACAACGTACGTAGTGCCGCTGTCGGTGCCGTCGACGATTTTATCGCCCAGTCCGCGCGTTACGCTTATTACGATTTCGTCAGGGTTGTCGGTTACGGGATTAATCGTGTTTATAACTCCGGCAAACTCGGCGTCAACCATTTCCTGAATTACGACCGCTATTTTTATATCCTCGGAAGAAAGTCCGCGCGTCTTGCGGTAGTCTTTCGCTCTGTCTGTGAACGCGCTGCCGTAAACTTTTTCTATATATCTGACAACGTGTTTTTTAGGGATATTCAAAAAAGAATCGTGCACGCCTGCAAAGCTGTCCGCCGCGGAATCTTCGTCCACCGCGGAAGAACGCACGGCGTACAGTTTTTTGTCAGATAAAAGTTTATCGACCTCTGTGCTCAATCGGTCTTTAAGAGAGAGGTCGGTTTTTAAATTTTCAAAATAGCTCGCCGGACAGACGAAGAGGGGCGGAGTATTTTTAACCTTTAAAGCAAGCAAATTGTAAGCCTTGCCGCCGATTTCGTTTATATCCCGTAAGCTGTTAATTAAAATCATAGTTATACCCTTTGATTGAATTTATATTTATAACGGTTCAGGGGTTGCCGTTGTCCCGCAAAATTTTAAAAAACCAAAAAAGCGGTGCATCGATATGCGCCGCTTTAATTTTATTTTTTCTTTTTGTCGTCTTTATCGTTTTTGTCTTCGGGTTCTTTCGACCTGATTGAAAATTCAATACTTCTGTTGGCTTTGCACAGAGCGTCGATAAATTCGTCATACCATTCTTCCTTGACTACGATAACGACGAAGCTGTTGTTTTTAAAATATACCGTAAGCTTGTTGGTGTTGCGGTCAAGTAAAACCGTATCGATGGCGGAAATATCGTACTTGCTTTTAATAATTCCGAAGCTGGTTTTAAGAGTAGTGCCGTCTATCGCGTAGTAGGATGAAACGATAAGACTTATAAGTATAAACAAAAGCACAATCGGGATTAAAAACATCAGCGTGTATTGGATTATCGGATAAACCGGATTGGCTGCCGATTTTATATCTCCCGTAATGATTGCAAATACGTTTATGCCGAGACCGACGAAGCACAACGCAATTCCTATATAT
>JAIEAS010000301.1 GCA_029071285.1 Clostridia bacterium | reverse complement strand
CTTCAATTCTGCGCTATCCCGACGTTATAAAAACCGAGGATATTTCTACTGCGGACGAGCAGTGCTTCGAGGCGCTGAAAGCCGCACTCGAAGTTGCACTCGATAAGCTGAACGTTATGCGCAAGACCGAAGGCGATAAGCTGAAAGCCGATATGCTGTCGCGTATGGACGTAATCGAAAAGCTTGTCGCGGGCATTGAGGAGCGCGCGCCGCTGGTCGTTCAGGGCTACAAGGAAAAGCTCGAAGCAAAGATAAAAAAGATTTTAGAGGGCACCGACGTGGACGAGGCAAGACTTCTTACCGAGGCGGCGCTGTTTGCGGATAAGTCGAATATCGACGAGGAGCTCACCCGTCTGCACTCGCACATAAGCCAGTTCCGCGAAATTTGCGCGCAGGAATTAGTCGGCAGAAAGCTCGACTTTCTCGTTCAGGAATTCAACCGCGAAACCAACACGATTTGTTCAAAGTCCAACGATCTGGAAATAACAAGACTGGGACTTGCATTGAAAAACGAAATAGAAAAGGTGCGCGAACAGGTACAGAACATTGAGTAAAAACGCATATATGCTTCGCAATACTTCGTCAAACTTGCGTTTTGTTTTGGTTGTGTACGCAGAGTACACGCCCTGCAACAAAGCCGCGTTTTCCTAGTCTTGCTCGCATCTCTGTGTTTTTAAAATACCTTTTGATAAATAATACTATGAATAATCTTTTAATAGTTTTGTCGGGTCCCTCGGGCGTAGGCAAGGGAACTATAGTAAACCAACTTTTATCGGACGGCGGGTTTGCGCTGAGCGTATCCTGCACCACGCGCGCGCCGCGTGCGGAAGAGGTTGACGGCAAGTCGTACTTCTTTATAACCAAAGAGGAATTCGAACGCAAAATCGCGGACGGCGGATTTCTGGAATACAGCAACCACTTTGAAAATTATTACGGCACCCCGAAGGACTTCGTTTTAAAACAGCTTGAAAACAGGGACGTAATCTTAGAGATTGAGGTGGACGGCGCGCTTCAGGTCAAAAAGGCTCTGCCGCAGGCGCTGCTCATTATGATTCTTCCGCCCAGCGAGGAAGAGCTGAAAGCGCGGCTTTTGAAGCGCGGCTCGGAGAATGACGAAACGATTGCAAAGCGGATAAGCCGTATGCAGTACGAAATTTCAAAAAAGGACGACTATGATTTCACAGTCGTAAACGACGACCTTGAAAAAGCCGTCGCGGATATAAAAAATATTATCGCAAACAAAAAAGGAGATATAAAATGATAAATCAACCTTCCGTAGATCTTTTGATTGAACAGTTGGGCTCGGACGGGCAAGCGGTTTCGCGTTACTGCCTGTGTGTGGTTGCGGCAAAGCGCGCAAGACAGATTTTAGAGCATCACGCGGCGCACGGCGACCCCAACGATTATCTGAAAGAAATTTCGGCTGCCTGCAAGGAAATTGCCGAAGGCAAAATCAAGTGCACTAAGGACTAATTATAAAAAAATTTCCTCGCTGCGGTTTTTTTGAAAGACCGCAGCGAAAAAATATAGAGAGATGTTCGCGCAAGTTATAGTAGATGTTGCTCACAGCAACGTGGACAAAATATTCGAATATTCCTGTCCGGAAAATCTTTCGGCGGGCGCAAGGGTAAAGGTGCCCTTCGGCGGCAGAGTTATCGACGGCTTCGTCATAGGCGTAAGCCCCGTTTCGTCATACCCTGCGGAAAAGGTCAAGCCGATAGCTTCCGTCTTTGACGAGTCGCCAGCGCTAGTTCCCGAGTGCCTCGATTTAATGCGCGAAATTTCCTCGAGATACCGCGTGCCCAAAGCCGCGGCGTTAAGACTTTTTCTGCCGTCCGAAATGCGGCTGGGCAAAGTGCGCGAAGCTTTTAAAAACTTCGTAATTTTCAGGACCGCGGATATAAAGCTTTCCGCAAGCGCAAAAAAGCAGGCGGAAGCGCTTGACTATCTTAAAGAAAAAAAAGAGGAGGAGCTTCCCGCCCTCTGCGAAAAGTTCGGACGCGGCGCAATTAACGCGCTCGTTGAAAAGGGCGCGGCGGAGATAGAAAAGCGCAAAATCGCACGCAATCCCTTCGAAGGGCTCTCGGGCGAGGCGCAGGCAAAGACTCTTACTCCCGCGCAGACGGCTGCGCTCAATTCTATTGAAAACTCGGACAAGCTCGTTCATTTAATCCACGGCGTAACCGGCAGCGGCAAAACCGAGATATACCTCAACGTAATCGACCGCGAAATACGGCGTGGCAGGACTGCCATCTTTTTAGTACCCGAAATTTCGCTTACCCCTCAGATGCTGTCGCAGCTGCGCTCGCGGTTCGGCGGCGCGGCGGCTATTCTTCACAGCGGACTTTCCGCGGGCGAAAGATTCGACGAGTGGTGGCGGCTGCGTTCGGGTGAGGCAAAAATCGCAATCGGCGCAAGGAGCGCGGTGTTCGCTCCGCTTGAAAATATAGGCGCGGTGATTATCGACGAGGAACACGACTCGTCGTATATAAGCGAAACGGCGCCGAGGTATTCTACGGTAGACGTTGCGCTTATGCGCGCAAAGTTCAACAGCGCAAAACTCATTTTAGGCAGCGCCACTCCGTCGGTGGAAACATTCGTGAAAGCCGCCGAGGGCGAGTATAACTTAATTACTTTAACCGAGCGCATAAACAAAAAGCCCCTGCCCGAAATTATAATCGCGGATATGCGCAAGGAAGTCAGAAGGGGCAACAACTCGGCTTTTTCAAAGGCGCTCCGCGATGAGCTTGACGAAACGCTTAAAAGCGGCAATCAGGCGATTATATTTTTAAACAGACGCGGCTATTCGCGCACGGTTATGTGCCGCGACTGCGGCTACGTCGCAAAGTGCGAAAACTGCGACGTTACTTTAACCTATCACAGCGAGGACAACTGCCTCAAATGCCACTACTGCGGCGCGAAGTACCGTATGCTATCCGCCTGCCCCGAGTGCGGCGGTCTGCACGTTCTGTACAGCGGAACGGGCACGCAGAAGGTTGTTGCGGATTTGAAGGAGCTTTTCCCCGCCGCAAGAATTTTAAGAATGGATAACGACACCGTTTCGGGCAAGGACGGTCACTATAAAATTCTGAATAAGTTCGCCAAAAAAGAGGCGGATATTCTCGTCGGAACGCAGATGATTGCAAAGGGACACGACTTTCCGTCGGTAACTCTGGTCGGGATTCTGGACGCGGATATGAGCTTAAACTTTTCCGATTACAGAAGCGGAGAGCGGACCTTTCAGCTGATAACTCAGGTTTCGGGCAGAAGCGGCAGGGCGGACGACAAGGGAAAAGTTGTTCTGCAAACCTGCGCGCCCGAAAATTATATTCTGCGCTACGCCGTGGACTAC
>JAIEAS010000300.1 GCA_029071285.1 Clostridia bacterium | reverse complement strand
ATGCAGATGCCATTATTCCCGCAAATAATTTTTTGTTCATTTCATTTTCTCCTTATTTTATTTGAACGAGCCGACCAGAACGCCTTGCCCGAAATGTTTTTCGATTATGGGATAGAGTATTAAAATAGGTACGGTTGCAACTATTATCGAAGTGAACTTAATCTGCGTTGCGATTCGCATCTGTTCGAGAGCTACTTCGCCCTCGCCGCTCTTCGTCGCGTCAAGAAGTCCGTCCAGTATAGTTTGCAGGGGATAGAACTGAGTGTCTATCTGGAAAATGTACGCGTCGATATAGTTGTTCCAGTGTCCTACCGCGTAGAAGAGAATCATTACGCTTATTATCGACTTCGAAATGGGAAGAACCAGATCGAAGAAGGTGCGTATCTCACCCGCGCCGTCTATCTGACCGGCTTCCAGTACCTCTTTGGGCACGTTGGACTGGAAGAACGACTTGCACATAAATACGTTGTAAACGCTTACGCCGCCGCCGATAATCAGAATCAGGGGATTCTGATAGAGTCCGAGTCCCTGACACAGGATTACGTAGGGCACGAGTCCGCCGCCGAAGAACATCGTTATTATGAGAAGTACCATAATAACTCTTCTGAACGGCAGGTAGTCTCTCGAAAGCGCCCAGCCCGCGGGTATGGTCAGAATAATATTGAACAGCGTGCCTAATACCGTATATAATATAGTGAAGCCGTAACCCGTCCAAATATCGGTGCGCTTAAACAGCTGTGCGTAGCCCGAAAAAGTTACCTTTATGGGATACAGCCACACCGCGCCGCTCATTACCGAGTCGGGGTCGGAGATGGAAGCTATTACTATATAATAAAGAGGATATATTACTATAACCGCCAACAGGAAAAGGATGAATGCGCAGATAACGTAATAAACGTAGTCTGTTTTGGCGTCCTTTATCTTGTTTTTCTTTTTAAATACCTTTAATTCTTTTCTGTCAAGTTCTTTTTCCATAGCCGTCACCACATACTCTGATTAGCAAGTTTTTTGGAAGTGAAGTTTGCAATTACGAGAAGCACGACGTTGATTACCGAGTTGAACAAGCCCGCCGCGGTACCTACGCCGTAATGTCCGTCTACAAGACCGAAGGTATAAACGTAGGTTGACAGAATTTCACTCGTTTCGAGGTTGCCGCCCGTCTGCATAAGCAGAACCTTTTCGTATCCGCAGTTCATGAGGTTGCCCACCGATAAAATCATAAGCATTACTATCGTGGGAAGTATCGCGGGCAGGTCTACGCTGAAAATTCTTCTGAAGCGCGAAGCCCCGTCCACCTTTGCCGCCTCGTGCAATGCGGGGTCAACGCCCGCAAGCGCCGCGAGATAGATTATCGCCGACCAGCCGAAGTCCTGCCAGTTGCCCGAGAAGATGAACAGAGGTCTGAACGCCTCGGGTTTTAAAAACAGCTGCAAACCGTTTACGTCGCCGCCGAACTTTATGGAAAGCTGGTCTAAAAGTCCGTCCGAGCCGAATATGAGCTTCAGCATACCCACGAGTACGACGAGGGAAATAAAGTGCGGTGCGTAATACAGTATCTGTAATCCCTTTTTAACCTTCTTCGAGCGCAGCGAGTTTAAAAGCAGCGCAACGATTATGGGAAGAGGGAAACCTACGATGAAACCGAATATACACAAAAGGAAAGTGTTTACGAAGTAATCGCCGAAGTTCGGGTTGGAGAAAAAGGTTTTAAAGTTATCCCACTGAACCCAGATGGTGTCGGGTCCTAAAATCTGATCTCCGGGCACGTAGTCCTGAAACGCAACTAAAATTCCGTACATAGGAACGTAGCAGAAAATCAGAACGTAAATAAGCGCGGGCAGGATAAATGCCAGAATCCAGCCCCTCCGCTTGAAATTCGCTTTCCAGTTATCCCATTTGGGATGTGCGCTTTCGGTCGGCGCTTTCAGTTTTCCGCCCGAAGCCATTGCTTCGTACGCCTGTTCGATAAGTAAATCGTATTCAGACGTCTCGGGCGAAGCTTCGGCGGCTTGCGCCGCTCCGTTTTTTGCCATTGTCATATCCTCCTTTTCACGTTCTCTTTACAGACTTTACCGATTAAGCCTGTTTGAAGGCGCTTTTTTGTTAATTAACAACAAAAAATGTACTTTTATGCCAATTTTATTTATTAAAATATATAATGTAAAGATAAATTAAAAATTTTGCGCAATTGCACAAGCGTAAACGGTGATTTTTTGTGCATTTGTAAAAAAAGGTATTGCAAAATAGTTATTGACGGTGTATAATCATATTAAAAGAGGGCGGAAATGAAAAAAGCGGTAACCATTAAAGACATAGCCGAGCAGCTTAATCTGTCGCGCAACACCGTTGCAAAGGCGCTGAACGGGCAGTACGTGCCCGAAAGCACGCGCAACACGGTCATAAAAAAGGCGCGGGAAATGAATTACAAGGGGCTGAATGCCAACCCTACGGAAGCGGAGAGCCGTAAATACAGAATTCTGCTCGTTTCAGGGAAGCCGCTGATTAACATTAATTATTTTATCCCCCTGATTAAGGGCATAGAAAATTACTGCTTTGAAAAGCATTACGAGCTGTTTCAGTACACCTTCAACAAGGACAGGACTCCCTTTTCGGATTTCTCAGAATACGTCAAAAGCCTGAAACCCAACGGCGTAGTTGCAATAGAATGCTTTAACCGCGCTTTTATCGAAAAGCTGATAAATATCGGCTTGCCCGTAGTCTTTAACGATTTTACCGTAAACGACCTTGCGATAAACCGCGGCTACGACATAATAAGTGCGGACGACGAGCGGGCCGTTTACAGTATCGTGAAAATGCTGCACAGCAAATTCAATATTAAAAAGTTCACCTTTATAGGGGACGCGAAGCACTGCCGCAGCTTCCACGAAAGATATATGGGTATGCTTAAAGGCATAATCACGATAGGCGCCGAGCATCACAAGACGGACGATATCCTTTGCGGCGACGAAAGCTTCGATTACGGCAACCCGCACGCAATACAGACCGAGATTTTAAAACTCAAATTCAAACCCGAGTGTTTTATCTGCTGCAACGACTTCGTTGCAAGAACGGTATGCAAAGCGCTTGAAAACCTCGGTACGCGGGTGCCCGCGGACGCGCTTGTGGTCGGCTTCGACAACGTTTCGGAAGCAGTGTCTATGTATCCCGAAATCACTTCGTTTTCGATAAACAAGGATTTCCTCGGCAGAGAAACGATGCGCAATCTGGTTTCGAGAATAGAAAACCCCGACTGCCCGACGCGAATGATTACCATACGCACGAATTGCGTGCAGCGCGCTTCCACCGATAGGTATCAAAATGAAGCTAATAAATGTGAACTTATAACAATATAATCAAA
>JAIEAS010000030.1 GCA_029071285.1 Clostridia bacterium | reverse complement strand
CAAAGCTTATAAAGCAGCACCACCTGCCCGAGTTCTTCGCGGATATCTGCGTGCAGCACCACGGCACTTTACCCATAAAATATTTCTACGCAAAGGCGCTCAAAATGAGCGACGGCGAGCTTAATATCGAAAACTATTCTTACCCCGGACCCGTGCCCACCACCAAGATTGCGGCTATCATTATGATTGCCGACGCGGCGGAGGCGGCTTCGCGAACCCTTCCCGACCGCTCGCCCGAAAAGGTTGAAGCGCTTGTCAGAAGCCTTATCGAAGAGAGGCTGGATTTAGACCAGTTTGACGACTGCAACATAACTATGCGCGAGCTGTCGATTATAAAGAGCACGCTCGTAAACCAGCTTACAGGCGTTTACCATTCGCGCATAAGCTATCCCAAACTCACCGTATCGAAGAAAAAGTAATATGTCCGATTTTAAAATTTACTGCGAAGACTGCGATTTTTCATCACTTGCCAAAGCTTTCTGCGGCGAGGTTAAAAGCGACTGCACGTTATCGCTTGAAATAATTTTCACCGACGAAGAGGGCATTCGTGAACTGAATGCAAGATGCCGCGGCATAGACGCGGTTACCGACGTTTTAAGCTTTCCCGCACTGGACGGCATTTTGGGCACGGAGCTTAAAAAAGCCGACTTCCCCGCCGATATTGACGAGGAGGGCAATCTGTTCATAGGCAGTATCGCAATCTGCAAAAAGCGCGCCGAGGAACAGGCGGAGGAATACGGCCACAGCTTTGAGCGCGAGCTTTTTTATCTCGCCGCACACGGTGTGTGCCACTTGCTCGGCTACGACCATATGACCGACAGCGACAAAGCCGCTATGCGCGAGGTTGAAGAGCGTGTTATGGCGCGTATGAATTTAAAGAGGGACGGCGTATGAGAAGCGGTTTTGTAGGAGTTATCGGCAAAGCGAACGCGGGCAAAAGCACCCTTATAAACGTGCTTGTCGGCGAAAAGGTTTCAATAGTTTCCCCCAAGCCCCAGACCACGCGCGACGCGATAATGGGCGTTCTGACAAAGCCCGAGTACCAGATTGTTTTCGTGGATACCCCCGGTATTTACAAGGCTAAAAACCGTCTTTCCGATATGATGGCGAAGACGAGCGAAACGACCGCAAAGGACGTTGATTTTATTCTCTTTGTCCACGACGGACACGCGGGAATTTCCGACGATGATATCGCGCTTATGCGCCGCTATCAGAGCGGAAACATTCCTATGGCGGTCGCTTACACGAAAATCGATATTATGCCGAAGGGCAATATTCCCGACGACGTAAAAAAGCTGTACGACAGCGGAATTACCTGCGATATTCTTCCCGTATCCGCGAGGAAGTACACCAACGTTGCAAAGCTCGAAGCCTATCTTGCCGAAAAAATGCCCGAGGGAGATATGGTTATTTCCGAGGATATCGTAACCGACAAGAGCGAAAAATTTATGTGTTCGGAAATTATGCGTGAAAAAATTCTGCTCAAATTCGGACAGGAAGTGCCCCACGGCATTGCAATCGTCATAAATATTTTTGAAAAAAAGGACAACGGTGTATACGAAATCAACCTCGATATCGTCTGCGAAAAGCAAAACCATAAATCAATCCTTATCGGCAAGCAGGGCGCGGCGATAAAGGAAGTAAGCTCGTTCGCGCGCAAGGATATGGAAAAGCTGTTGGGCGCAAAGGTCTTTTTAACCACTTACGTAAAGGTGAAAGAGGACTGGCGCAACAGACCTAATCTTATAAAAGATTTCGGCTACACGGAAGATAAATAATTTACGATTAATTACTCACACTACTGTAAAAGGAGTGTGGGTATGAAAGAAAAAGACAGAGACGCAGCCGAGCTCGCCTGGAAAATGTTTGAAAAGACGGGCAACGTAAGCTACTATATGCTGTATCAGCGTCTTCACGGCAAGGATTAACTTAATGGATTTAATAGTTAACGCCGTAACTTTAAAAGCGGTAGACTATAACGAAAACGATAAAATTTTAACCCTGCTCACCGCAGAACGGGGTAAAATTACCGCGGGAATCAAAGGAGTTAAAAAGGCGGGCGCAAAGCTTAAGTTTGCCGCCCAGCCTTTTTGTTTTGCCGAATTCGTCCTCGCAAGGAGGGGTGAAAAATACACCGTTATAAACGCGAGCGAGTGCGAAAGCTTTTACGATTTGCGCACGGACATAAACAAATTTTACGCCGCCTCTTCCGCGGTTGAAGCCGCAAACGCTTTGACCTACGAGGGGGACGAGTGCAGGGAGATTTTCTATTCGCTTGTAAACGCCCTTACAAAAATGTGTTCGGGCAGCGAG
>JAIEAS010000003.1 GCA_029071285.1 Clostridia bacterium | reverse complement strand
GTTTAAAAAGATTTTTCGTGCGCGAATACGTGTGAGGTTGAAATACTACGAAAATTTTACCCGCAGTAAGTTTTTTCGCCGTGCGGATAGTTGCCCTAAGCTCCGCAGGGTGATGCGCGTAATCGGCAATACATTCCGCACCGTTTACGCTTCCTATATTTTCAAAACGGCGTTCCACTCCCGAAAAGGACGAAAGCCCGTCGCGTATAAATTCAAACGGAATTCCCGCGCTTCTTGCCGCCGCAGTCGCCGCCAAAGCGTTTAAAACGTTGTGCTTGCCGTACACGTTTAAATTTACCGTGCCCAGCTCGCCGCCGTTCTCGTATACGGTAAACGAAAACACCCCTCCGCCGCTTCTGATATTTTTCGCATAGAAATCTGCCGATTTATCGAATCCGAAGCTTATGCCGCCGTCCACGGGTAAGTCGCAGTAAAGCGATACCGCAATATCCGCGCAAGAAGCAAATTGAAGGTACGACCTTCTCAGTTCATCTTCGCCGTCATAACATTCCAGATGGTCGGGTTCGCTGTTCAGCACAACGGAAATATTTGGCTTAAGCAGCAGAAAATTCTTTTTATACTCGCACGCTTCGGTTATCAGAAAATCGTTTCCGCAACAATAAAAGTTTGTAAATGTTAAATCTTTTCCGCCGATATGCGCGGCAAACTTTTTACCTGCGGCGGAAAATATATGCGCAAGCATAGCGCAGCACGTAGTTTTTCCGTGACAGCCAGATACTGCAATTACTTTTTTAAAATCGCGACTGATTTCATACAGTAGCTGACCGCGCGATAAAACGCGTTTCGAAAGCTTCCGCGCCTCGCACAGGCGCACGTCGTTATCCTTGATTGCGTCGGTGTATACGACCAAATCGTATTCCGCAACACTATCCGTCGGCTCCCCGATAAAAATTTCCGCTCCGCAATTTTTCAGTTCATCAGTGTATTCGTTTGAAACGGCGTCGCTACCGCTCACTTTTTTCCCGAGCGAAAGTAAATATTTAGCCAATCCGCTCATACTTACTCCGCCTATGCCAATAAAGTAAAAACTTTCAAATGCATCCAAAAACTTAACGCGCATAATACATTTTATTAAAAATTTTGTAAAAATAGCACGAAAAAAGACCCAAAAACAAAATTTTTCACAAAAAAAGCGCACCAACAGGTGCGCTTTACATTTTTTTAATTTACAATCAGTCTCCGTTGCGCTTTTTATTGAGATTTCTCATTATCTGCGCAAACTTAGGAACATTTTTGTCGTTAGGACGCTCAATCGTATCGTCCTCGCGCTGAACCGTGCGGATTAACGGCTGAACGGGCTGCTGATATTGCTGTTGATAGGGTTGCTGCATAGGAGGCTGAAGAGGCTGTTGACGGGGATAAGGAGGTTCGCCGACAGACATTCTGTTTACCGAAGAAAGGTCGTCGTTGTAGCGGGGATGATCGTAAACTCTTCCGCTCTGATATCCTCTTTGGGTGGTATCTTCCATTCCTCTGTAATCAAAACCGGGGAAGCTCGTTGCAATAACGGTAATTTCAACCTCGTCACGAACGTTGGGGTCTATTCTTGCGCCGAAAATTATGTTAGCTGAAGCGTCAACTACGCTCTTTACAAGCTCGGCTGCGTCTTCAACTTCCATATAAGTGAGGTCTTCACCGCCCACAACATTAAGAATTACGCCGCGCGCGCCTTCGATTGTGGTTTCAAGCAAGGGACAATTTACCGCAACTCTTACGGCTTCGATAATTCTGTTTTCGCCCTTTGCAACGCCTACGCCCAGATGAGCTATACCCTTATCTTTGAGAATGGTTTTTACGTCTGCAAAGTCAAGGTTTATAAGCGAAGGATTAACGATAAGCTCTGCTATGCCCTTAATACCCTGTTTAAGAATTTCGTCCGCAACGCGCAAAGCCTCTTTCATCGGAGTTTTTTCAGAAACTATGGTCTTAATCTTGTCGTTGGGAATAATAATCAGCGTATCGACGTACTTCTTTAAATTTTCAAGGCCCTTTGCGGTATTTTCCATACGCTTTTTGCCTTCGAATCCGAATGGTTCGGTAACTACCGCAACGGTAAGTATCTTCATATCGCGGGCAATTTTCGCAAGAACGGGAGCCGCGCCGGTACCCGTACCGCCGCCCATACCCGCAGTAATAAACAGAAGGTCGGTATTCTGAATAGCTTTGGTAAGCTCTTCCTTGCTTTCTTCAGCCGCTGCTCTGCCGATATCGGGATCAGCGCCCGCGCCAAGTCCCTTGGTAAGATTTTTGCCTATCTGAATTTTATTCGTGCAAGGTGAAAGCGCAAGAATCTGGCTATCGGTATTTACAACGTAATATTCCGCGCAGTTAATTCCCGCTTCAAGCATTCTGTTGACGGCGTTGTTCCCTGCACCGCCCACGCCGATAACTTTAATTCTGGCATTACCTGAAAGATTGCCGTTCCCCGTATTTTCGGCTAAATCGTTAAACATATGTATAACCCTCCGTTAATTGAATAATTTACTAAAGTAATTTGTTGATTTTTTATCGTTAATCGCCGTATCCAAAAGGCTTAACAGCGAACTGAAATGCGGTTTGTCGTAGTAAGGAACTTTTGGCGAAATAATTTCAACGTTTTTCACAAGTCTGTTTGAAATGTGTTCAGCCGTTCCCTTGATAACCTTTACGCCCTCGCCCGTAATATTAAGAGGCTTGGACTCAAGATTTTTTTCTTTAAAACTGTACCTGCACTCTTCAAGCTTTTCAAAAATACCTAAATGAGCAACGGG
>JAIEAS010000299.1 GCA_029071285.1 Clostridia bacterium | reverse complement strand
ACGTAATATTGTAAAAAATTGCAATTTAGGAAAAACTGTGTTACAATAATGTGAACAAAAGAGGGGGTGCATTTTATGGATAAGTGGGACAAAAGATTTATGGAAATGACCGAGCAAATCGGTCAGTGGTCAAGCTGTTATCAGGAAAACAGAAAAATTGGCGCGGTTATAGTAAAAAATAAGCGCGTTATTGCGACGGGCTATAACGGCGCGCCGCAGGGCATTAAAAGCTGCGCGGACAAAAAAGAATGTATGCGCAAAAAACTGAATATTAAAAGCGGTACTATGCACGAGCTTTGTTACGCCGTTCACGCGGAACAGAACGCAATAATTCAGGCGGCAAGAGTGGGGTGCAGTGTTGAAGGCTGCACGCTTTACTGCACGCATCAGCCTTGCGTAATCTGTGCTAAAATCATAATAAATTCGGGCATAACCCGCGTGGTTTATAAAGAAGGCTACCCCGACGATTTTTCATTAAAATTGTTTGAAGAGGCGGGCGTAAAGATAGAAAAATATTGCGAATTATAAGGAGTTAATATGCAAAATCCTGTAGTTACTTTTGAAATGGCAAATGGCAAAGTGATAAAGGCCGAACTTTATCCCGATAAAGCGCCCAATACCGTAAACAATTTTATTAGCCTTGTTTCAAGCGGATTTTACGACGGGCTTATTTTTCATCGCGTAATTTCCGGCTTTATGATTCAGGGCGGTGATCCCGCAGGAGTGGGAACGGGCGGACCCGGATATTGTATTAAAGGTGAGTTTGCTTTAAACGGTTTTGCAACGAACAATATCAAGCACGAGCGCGGCGTTCTGTCTATGGCGCGTGCAATGTCGCCCAACAGTGCGGGTTCGCAGTTCTTTATTATGCACCAAAACGCTTCGCATCTGGACGGGCAGTATGCGGCTTTCGGCAAGGTAATCGAAGGTATTGAAACGGTTGACGAAATTGCTTCGACCGCTACCGATTGGAACGATAAACCCAAATCACCGCAGATTATGAAAAAAGTCACTGTTCAGACTTTCGGTGTAGAATACCCCCAACCCGTAAAATATTAATTCGGAGATAATACACAATGGATAACAGCGTCTATCAGAATCCTTTAATCACGCGGTACGCCAGCCGCGCAATGGCTGAAAATTTTTCAGACGAAAAGCGGTTTAAGCTTTGGCGAAAGCTTTGGATTGCTCTTGCTGAAGCAGAAATGGAACTCGGCTTGAATATTACAAAGTCGCAAGTCGACGAGATGAAAAAGTATGCCGAGGATATTAACTTCGAGCTTGCGGAAAAATTCGAGCGAGAAGTACGTCACGACGTTATGGCACACGTTCATGCTTTCGGCGAGCAGGCGAAGTCGGCTATGCCCATAATTCATTTGGGTGCGACGAGCTGCTTCGTTGACTGCAATTCCGAGCTTATTATTCTGAATGACGCGTTGGATATTATAAAGGCAAAGCTTGTAAACGTAATGGATAAGCTCCGTTCGTTTGCTTTGAAGTATAAAGATTTGCCGACTTTGGGATTTACGCATTTACAACCCGCACAGCTTACAACAGTTGGAAAACGCGCAACACTTTGGTTGCAGGATTTAACGATAGACTACAATAATCTTGAAAATTTGCAAGCTTCGTTCAAGCTCCGCGGAGTAAAGGGTACGACCGGCACGCAGGCAAGCTTTATGGAGCTTTTCGGCGGTGACGAAAGCAAAGTTAAGGAACTTGAGAAGCGCGTTGTTAAAAAGCTCGGGTACGGCAAAGTATACGGCGTAACTGGTCAGACCTATCCCAGAAAATTCGATTATAACGTACTTTGCGTGCTGTCGCAAATTGCCCAAAGCGCGTATAAGTTTTCAAACGATATAAGAATTTTGCAGAACATGAAAGAGATAGAGGAGCCGTTTGAAAAATCGCAAATCGGATCTTCAGCAATGGCTTACAAGCGCAACCCTATGCGCAGTGAAAGAATCGGTTCGCTTGCAAGGTTCGTAATCTCGCTTCCTGTAAACTCTGCTTTTACGGCAGGAACTCAGTGGTTTGAAAGAACGCTTGACGACTCTGCAAACAGAAGAATAGTTAACGCGCAGGCGTTTCTCGCACTGGACGGCATACTCAATATCTATATGAAC
>JAIEAS010000298.1 GCA_029071285.1 Clostridia bacterium | reverse complement strand
CACCGTGGGCGCATAGTCCAGCGACTGCAGCGATTTGCGAAGTCTTGCGTCGGTTGCGTAATCAAGTGCGGAAGCGCTGTCGTCCAAAATAAGAATTTCGGGTTTTTTAACAAGCGCGCGGGCAATCGTCAACCGCTGCCGCTGTCCGCCAGAAAAGTTCTTTCCGCCCTGCTCGACGACCTCGTCCAATCCGTACTTTTTTGAATCAATCACGTCGGAAGCCTGCGCAGTTTCTATCGCGGAATAAATTTGTTCGTCGGTGGCATTTTCGTCGCCCCACTTCATATTGCTGCGTATCGTTCCTTCAAACAAAACAGCACGCTGGGGTACAATTCCGCATTTATCGCGCAGAATTTTATCACCTATAGCGTTTACGTTTTTACCGTCAATAAAAATTTCGCCGCTTTTAGCGTCGTAAAAATGAGGCAGCAGGTTAACGAGCGTGGTCTTACCCGCACCGGTACCGCCGATTATTCCGACGGTTTGTCCACGCTCGGCGAAAAACGATATATCTTCAAGCGCATCCATAGCCGCGTTACCGTAATTCACGCAGATGTTTTTAAACTCTATAAAATGCTCGCTCTCCTCCGCGGTTTGTTCTCCGCATTTCAAAGAAGACTGCATATCCAAAACTTCAGTAATTCTTCCTGCGCACGCAAAAGATTTCGTTACGGTTATAATCAGATTTGCAAGCTTTATAAGCTCAACAAGTATTTGCGTCATATAGTTATACAACGCAACTACCTGTCCCCTGTCAAGACTGCCGCCGTCAAATTTAACAGCCCCGAAATACAGCAAAACGATTACAGCAAGATTAATTATGGCATAAGTCAAAGGATTCATCAGCGCAGAAATTCTTCCTGCAAAAAGCTGCGCCTTTGTAAGCTCATTGTTGCGCTTGTTGTATTCCTTTATTTCATCCTCTTCCTTGCAGTACGCGCGTAAAACTCTTGCGCCTGTCAGCGTTTCGCGTGTGGAAGTAGTAACGCCGTCAAGCTTTCCCTGAACTTTTTGATATAGCGGAATGCTTGCAAGCATAATTGCAAAAACAACCCCGCAAAGCACAAAGATAGTAACTGCAAATACGCCGCCGATTGCAACGTTTATAACGATAGCCATTATCATTGCGCCGAATACTATAAACGGCGAGCGTAAAAACAGCCTCAATACAAGATTTACGCCAGATTGAATCTGGTTGACGTCGCTCGTCATTCGGGTAATCATCTTCGACGTTCCCAAGCCGTCTATTTCACTGTAAGACAGCGACTGCATTTTGGAAAACAAATCGTGACGCAATTCCTTTGAAAAACCTACTGCTGCTTTTGCCGCAAAGTACTGAGCGGCTACCGAACAAATCAGCCCGACTATTCCTAGCACAACTAGTACGGCGCACATTTTAATTATATAAACCGTGCCTGCACCGCCGTCAATTCCGTTATTAATTATTGCCGCCACGACAAGCGGCACAACAAGCTCAAATGCGGCTTCCAATAACTTGAAAAGCGGTCCGAGTATACTCTGCAATTTATA
>JAIEAS010000297.1 GCA_029071285.1 Clostridia bacterium | reverse complement strand
GAGTATGAAAGTACTTAAATATCTTATAGTCAGAAAAATAAATAAGGAGATTTATGATGAGCAAAAACACATTTATCAAGAAGTTGCTTCTTGGTGGACTTTGCGCGTTGACCGCAACCGCAATGATCGGCGCAACCGCATGTAAGGACAAAACCCCCGATGGTGAGGGCGAGGGCGGACATACGCATAATTATGCAACCACCTGGACTAACGACGATCCTGACGGACACTACTACAAGTGCCTTAACTCCGGTCATACCGGCGACCAGAAGGATTTCGGCACGCACAATATCCAGGACGGCGAGTGCACTGTCTGCGGATACAAGACTTCAACTAATCCTAATCCCGGACCTAACCCCGGTCCCGGACCCAGTGAAGAAGATCCCAACGTAACCTACGCAACCGAAAAATTTGCAATTAATGTAAACGATTTATCGGCAGCGGCTGACGGTGCGGAAATCGTAGCAGGCACAGGCGTATATTCGACGGACGGATTGACCGTATCTAACAATAGTAAAACCATACTCTACAAGGGGGAAGAGCTTTCTATTGGTAAGCGTCTGCAAACAAACGGCACAGGCAAAATTACTACTAAGTCGCTTAAATTTGAAATTGCAAACGATAATTCTGTAATCGTTCTTTATGCAATCAGTGGTTCGGCTGGAACAGAGCGTACGTTATTCCTTAAAGACGGCGAAGACAACGATATCGATACCCAGTCCGTCGGCGATGGCAACTATGTAAATACTATTGTATTTGAAGTTGCAAAAGCAGGTACCTATTATGTGGGTTCTGTAAGCAGCGGTATCAACTTGTATCATATTTCGGTATGGGAAGGCGGCAAGCTTAAAGAAACCACCGTTGAAACCAAAGAAGCAAAAACTGCAAATTGTGAAGAAGACGGCAATATCGCATACACCAAGACTGACTTCGGCAGATATAAGAACGGTTCGGGTGCTGTTGTTACTGCAGACAAACTTTCTTCGCCCGCACTTGGTCACCAGTGGACCGCAGACGAGGTTACTTCGGCAAATCTTCCTACCGCAGAAGCAAAGGGTAAAGTTCAACTCCACTGCGGAAGAGATGCGACGCACGATTACGAGGCAGAGCTTCCCGTTCTTTCCGATGAGGGCTATACCCGCTTGACACACGAGGAGGCAGAAGAACTTGTTCCGGCAGGTCAATGCAACTATGCATACAAAATCCCCGGCACGAATGTGACCGTAAAGTTTACGACTGTTGCCGTTGCCGAGCAAGGAGCTACCTATACAACGGTTTACAGTAATGATTTTAGTGGCAGTGATACGGTAACTCTTACTTCCGGCATCGCAACCGAAACCACCGGAGGAATTTACGCTAACTACACGGATAAAACGGCAGATAATTATGTTGCTTTAACTACAGAAGGTGCAAATAGTTATTTGTATATTTATGATAATGAAACTACTAATACCACTGAAGGATATATACGCTTATCAGAAACTATTACTTCCGGCATTGTAAAAATATCTGGTAAGATTACACTGACGGCAAACAACAGTAGCTGGACTTTCCTTCAGCTTCTCAATGCAGAAGGGAATGAATTTGTAGGATTACGTACCCCCAGCGCTGGTAAGGTCGGCGTAAGATTAGAGGGCGGCGGTTCTGTTACCGGTTCGGAAGACTTTACTGCAAATACAGAGTTTGATTTTGAAATTTCTATCGATTTTAGCAACAAAGTCGTTAGCGTAACGATTGGTACTAAAAAAATAGATACCTCAACTCTTAGTCTTGGCTCCAAAGCTACAGGACTTACAACAATAAAATTAGCTACTGCAAGCGGTAAGAGAAGTGTCAAGCTTGGCGAAATTAAGGTAGAAACCAAAGACTAATTTTATTAAAATCTAAAAGTTTAAAACTTTTTACCGCGCGGCTTTAAGCCGCGCGGTATTTTTGTTTGGATTTTTAAACACCATATATAGTATTGTTACAAAATTACTTATACAATATATGGTATGTTTTTATTGACAAACGTAATATATATCTGTTAAAATGGGTACAACTTAAAGGCATACGGCGACTGACGAGTTTGCGGAACACCGCAAGGAAGCCGTTTTGTTTGATTTACGTCGTTCGTCTGGGCTATTTTCGCGATAGCTCATTTTTTAACCTTATGAAAGGAAAAATCCATTCTTTTGAAAGCTTCGGCACCGTGGACGGCCCGGGGATAAGATTTGTAGTATTTATGCAAGGCTGCCCTATGCGCTGTAAATACTGCCACAATCCCGACACGTGGAGCTTTTCGGGCGGAACGGAGTACACCCCCGAACAGGTTGCCGAAAAGGCTTTAAAATACAAAAATTATATTCAGAAGGGCGGCGGCGTAACCGTTTCTGGCGGCGAGCCTCTTATACAGGCGGAATTCGTCAAAGAGCTGTTCACCCTTTTAAAACGAGGGGGAGTGCACACCGCGCTAGATACCTCGGGTATTAATTTTGACCGCAACGACAAAACTATTATCGGACTTTTGGAAGTAACCGATTTGGTCCTTCTGGATATTAAGCATATAGACGACGGCGAGCACAAAAAGCTTACTGGGCACCCGAATTCAAAACCGCTTGAATTTGCAAAGTACCTGTCCGATATCCGCAAGAATATAATTATCCGCCACGTGCTAGTTCCCGATATTACCGATAACGACGGGTATCTGATAAAGCTCAGAGATTTTATTTCACGGCTTAAAACTGTGCAGGCGGTAGAAGTTTTGCCCTATCACACAATGGGCGAAGTAAAGTATGAAAAAATGGGTATCGCGTACCCCTTAAAGGGAGTGAACCCTCCCGATAAATCGCGCGTGGAAAACGCAAAAAAAATTTTACGAGGTGAATTATGAATTTCAAAGCATGGGAAGGCTTTAAAGGCGGCAAATGGAACTCCGACGGCGAAGTGAACGTAAGAGATTTTATCCAGCGCAATTACACGCCCTACGAGGGCGGAAGCGAATTTCTTGCACCGGCTACTAATGCTACGCTTAAGCTTTGGGATGAAATTTTAGACCTTTCAAAAAAGGAACGCGAAAACGGCGGCGTTCTTGATGCGGACGTAAAAATCGTTTCCACGCTTACCTCGCACCCCGCGGGCTACATTGACAGAACGCTTGAAAAAATAGTCGGCTTGCAGACGGACAAGCCTTTCAAGCGCGCTTTACAGCCCTTCGGCGGAATTAAAATGGCGGAGCAGGCGCTCAATATGTACGGCTACGAAATCGACCCTGAAATTAAGGAGATTTTCACCAAGTACCGCAAGACCCATAACGACGGCGTTTACGACGTGTACACGCCCGAAATGCGCCGCGCACGCAGAGCGCATATTCTGACCGGACTGCCCGACACTTACGGCAGGGGCAGAATAGTGGGCGATTACCGCCGAGTTGCGCTGTACGGCGTGGATTACCTCATTGAGTGCAAGGAAAAGGACAAGGCGAATATCGACGGCTCGATGACTCCCGAAAAGGTGCGCGACCGCGAAGAGCTGAGCGAGCAGATTAAGGCGCTGAAAGCCCTTAAAGAGCTTGCCGCAATCTACGGACACGACGTTTCTAAACCCGCGGAAAGCGCACAGCAGGCTATTCAGGCGCTGTATTTCGGTTATCTTGCCGCAGTCAAGGACCAGAACGGCGCGGCAATGTCAATCGGCAGAAATTCCACATTCCTCGATATTTATATCGAGCGCGACCTCGCCCGCGGCATTCTTACCGAGGAGAGCGCGCAGGAGCTTATCGACCACTTCGTAATGAAGCTGCGCATTATCAAGTTTATGCGCATTAAAGAATATAACGAACTTTTCTCAGGCGACCCGACCTGGGTTACAGAATCAATCGGCGGTATGGGCATTGACGGCAGACCGCTCGTTACCCGTTCGTCGTTCAGAATTTTGCACACTCTGACAAACCTCGGACCCGCGCCCGAACCCAACCTTACCGTTTTATGGTCGCAGCATCTGCCCGAGAGCTTCAAAAAATTCTGCGCGGATTTGTCTGTTAAAACCTCGGCAATTCAGTACGAGAGCGACGACCTTATGCGCCCCGAAATGGGCGACGACTATTGTATCGCGTGCTGCGTAAGCTGTATGCGCGTCGGTAAAGATATGCAGTTCTTCGGCGCGAGGGCTAACCTTGCAAAGTGCCTTCTGTATGCAATCAACGGCGGCAAGGACGAGCTTGTAAAGGACAAGGCGACGGGCAAGGCGCTGCAGGTTTCGCCCGTGTTCGAGCCCATTTCAGGCGACGGACCTTTAAACTACGAACAGGTAGTCGCAAAGTATGAGCAGACCATGGACTGGCTTGCCGAGCTTTACGTAAACGTTCTTAACGTCATTCACTATATGCACGACAAGTATTCGTACGAGGCTTTGGAAATGGCTTTGCACGATACCGAAGTAAGAAGATTTTTCGCAACCGGCATTGCGGGACTTTCTTGCGCGGTTGACTCGTTGTCGGCAATCAAATACGCAAAGGTTTATCCTATACGCAATGAGGAGGGCGTAGCGGTCGACTTTAAAATCGAAGGCGACTTCCCCAAATACGGCAACAACGACGACAGGGTAGATAGTATTGCGGTTTGGCTGTTAAAGACCTTTATGAACAAAATCAAGCGCCAGTCGGTTTACCGCAACGGCGTTCCCACGACCTCGATTCTGACTATCACGAGCAACGTCGTATACGGCAAAAATACGGGCAACACGCCCGACGGAAGAAGAGCGGGCGAGCCTCTTGCCCCCGGCGCAAACCCCATGCACGGCAGGGACAGTAGCGGCGCGTTGGCTTCGCTTGAATCGGTTGCAAAGCTTCCTTACGAGTACTCGCGCGACGGCATTTCGAACACCTTCTCAATTACGCCCGCTTCGCTCGGCAAGACGGACGAAGCCCGCGTTACCAACCTTGTGAATATGCTCGACGGCTACGTCGCAAGCGGCGGACATCATCTCAACGTAAACGTATTCTCGCGAGACACCCTTTTAGACGCGCAGGCACACCCCGAAAAATACCCTCAGCTTACGATAAGGGTTTCGGGCTACGCGGTCAACTTCAACAAGCTCACGCGCGAGCAGCAGAACGACGTTATTTCGCGCACCATTCACTCAACCTTCTGATATTTCGGTAAAAATCTACTTTTATAAACTTACGGCGCTTTTAATTGACTTGAAAGCGCCGTAATGTTAAAATATAGGTACTATGAAACCTCATTTCAACGTGGTCGGCGCCGCCATAATAAAGGACGGCAAAGTGCTGGCATTGCGCCGTTCGGACGGCAATGAAAGCGTAATTCACAAATTCGAGTTTGCCGGCGGCAAGGTTAAAAAGGGCGAAACGGACAAGCAGGCGCTTATAAGAGAGTGCTGGGAAGAGCTTGAGCTTGAAATCGAAGTCGGCGAGCTTTTGAACACTATCGAGTACGAATATTCCGACTGCACGATTTCTCTTTCGGTTTATTTTGCCAAGCCGTTGTCGGAGTACACTATCAAAGTGCACGAAGAGGACAAGTGGCTCGACCCCGCCGATCTGGACCCTATGGACTGGGCGCCCGCCGACGGAGCGTTTTTAATGATTTTAAAAAACGGACAAATAAAAACGGTTGACGCGTCAACGCCGAAGGATTTTGAAATAATCCGTTCAATTTCGCAGTCGGTAATGCACGAAGCTTACGACGAAAAGACCGCCGACGGACAAATCGATTATATGATAGACCGCTTTCTGTCCGACGAAAGCATTCTTGAAAATATCCGCACGAAGCAATACGTCTATCAGATAATTTACTACAACAGCGAGGTTGCGGGCTTTTACGCTTACTGCCCCGCACAGCAATATTCTCCCGACCTTCAGGAAGGCACTTACGTTTCAAAGCTTTACATACTTGAATTTGCGCGCGGGAAACGCATAACTTCCAAACAGTTATCCGTACTGCGCAGACCTGTTTATATGTCGGTTAAGTACGACGACGCGCAGACAATAAGCATATGCAAACACTGCGGATTCAGAATAGTAAAGTCGGTTTCAACCGATTTGGGTGAAGGGTATTCTACCGACGATTTTTTAATGAAGCTTGACAAATAAGCGAGGATAAAATGAGCAGAGCTGACGAAATTTTTATTTCAAATATGCGCGAGATTTTAGACGGCGGCGTATGGGACACGAATCTCGAAGTGCGCCCTAAGTGGAGCGACGGAACGTCGGCGCACACGGTCAAAAAGTTCGGCATAGTAAACCGCTATAACTTGCAGGAAGAATTTCCTATACTTACGATAAGGCGCACTTTTTTCAAGTCGTGCATTGACGAGCTGTTATGGATTTGGCAGAAAAAATCCAACAACGTTCACGATTTAAATTCAAAGATATGGAACCAGTGGGCGGATGAGAACGGCTCGATTGGCAAGGCGTACGGCTATCAGCTTGGAATAAAGCACAAGTACAAAGAGGGCGAGTTCGATCAGGTTGACAGGGTACTTTACGACTTGAAGCACAATCCCGCAAGCCGCAGGATTATGACTAATATCTACAACTTCGCCGACCTGCACGAAATGAATTTATATCCCTGTGCGTACTCGATGACTTTTAACGTTTCGGGCGACACGCTCAACGGAATTTTGAACCAGCGTTCGAACGATATGCTTACGGCAAATAACTGGAACGTCGTGCAGTACGCGGTTCTGTTGATTATGCTTGCGCAGGTTTCGGGTCTGAAAGCGGGTGAGCTCGTCCACGTTATAGCGGACGCGCATATTTACGACAGGCACGTTCCCATAGTCGAGGAAATTATAAAAATGCCCTGTCTTACAGCGCCTAAGCTCGAAGTTGATACAAGCATTAAAAATTTCTACGATTTCACGGTCGACAGCTTCAAGCTGGTTGACTATAAGTATAACGATAAGAAATACGATATCCCCGTAGCTGAGTAAAAACATGAAAGCGATACTTCACGCAGACAAAGAGTGGGGAATAGGAAAGAGCAACTCTCTTATGTTCTCTATCCCCGCCGATATGAAATTTTTCCGCGAAACGACTTCGGGCAACGTAGTCGTTATGGGCTTGAATACATTAAAGTCTTTCCCCGGCGGCAAGCCTTTGAATAACCGCACGAATATCGTGCTTTCGGCAATCGGCGAACCCATTGAGGGCTGCATCGTGGTAAGCTCGCTTGACGAGCTTTTGCAGGAAGTAAAAAAGTACGACAGCGACAAGGTTTTCGTTATAGGAGGAGCTATGACATACAAGCTGTTGCTTCCATATTGCAGCGAGGTACTCGTAACCAAGGTTGACGCAGTCGGCGGCGCAGACGCTTACTTTGAAAATCTGGACAAAAATCCAGACTTCGAACTCGTGTACGAAAGCGCACCGCAGGAAACCAACGGCTATCAGATAAAATTTACAACCTACAAAAATCTTAAAGTAAAGTAATTGAAATGAACAGTGAAAAAGATTTTGAAAATTTAAATAAATTAGCTGAGCTTGGCGATAGTAATGCTATGTATAAGCTCGGCTCATTTTTTGATCGCGGAGATAATGTAGACCTTAAAAAAGCTTTTTACTGGTATAAGCTTGCTGCTGAAAAGGGGCATATCGAAGCGCAATATACTTTGGCGGACTGCTATGCGGTTGGATTAGGAACGGAGGTAGATTGGGAAACAGCGTATAAATGGTTTCTTTGCGCGGCGCAAAAAGGTCATGCTGAGGCTCAATTTGATGTTGCAGAATGTCTTGCAACAGGAACTGGCGTAGATGAAAATGCGGAAGAAGCACTTGTCTGGTACAAAAAGTCAGCTGAAAATGGTTGTGCTTCTGCACAGGTTGAACTTGGGCTTATCTATGGCGATGGTGAAATGGTAGAGCGAAATTACGCAGAGGCGGCAAAATGGTTTAAGCGGGCAGCCGACCAAGATGACGGTGAGGGTCAATATAATCTTGCATGTTCGTACTTGAATGGCGAGGGTGTAGAAAAAGATTATAGTTTAGCCTTTAAGCTTTTCGGTTTAGCCGCCGAACAAGGTTTACGGAGTGCTATGTGTAATCTCGGTTACTGCTATGAAATGGGTTACGGAACTCCTACTGATATGAAAAAAGCAAACGAATGCTATTTAAAAGCGGCGCAGAAAAAGGATGAGGTTGCAGCTTTTAATCTCGGTGAAAGCTATGAACTTGGCAAAGGGGTTGAAAAGGATATAACTACTGCGCTTAAATGGTACAGTCTTGCAGCGGAACTTGGCGATTCAGATGCACAACAAAAAGTGCATGAATTAAAAAAATAGCAATTAAATAATACCGCCGCCCGAAAACTGGGCGGCGGTTTCACTAATTAAAGCAGGTGTTTCATAAAATGTAGTAACTGTATTTACTTGGAGAAACACTTGTGCAATGGTTTTATGATTTATCGGGCTGGCAGCAGGCTCTTATCGCAACTACGTTCACTTGGGCGTTGACGGCGGCGGGCTCGCTGCTTGTTTTTATATGTAAAAACGTGGGCAAAACCGCCTTTTCGCTTATGATGAGCTTAGCGGCGGGAATAATGCTCGCTTCAACTTTTTTTTCACTCTTAATGCCCGCAATGGAAATGGTGGAGCGTTACGCTTACCTCGTTTTAACCTGCGGCTTCGTGCTGGGCGGCTTACTTATAATCGTGACAGATATAGTCACTGGTAAATTACATCTTTTTGCCGACAATGCAAAAAAACGCAGCAGCGCGGTAATGTGTATAGCGGTTACTATCCATAACATTCCCGAAGGTCTTGCAATCGGCGTTGCGTTCGGCGCACTGTCCTCGGGCGCAACAGTAGAGGGCGTCGCGGCAATAATGCTTGCCGTGGGGATAGGCATTCAGAACTTTCCCGAGGGCATGTGCGTCGCCTTTCCTCTCAGGGCAAACGGTATGAGCAGATGGAAGTCGTTCTTTATCGGACAGCTTTCGGGCGCAGTGGAAATAGTCGCCGGAGTAGTGGGCGCGCTTGCGGTGAGCTTTGTGAACGGAATATTGCCATGGGCGCTTTCCTTTTCTGCTGGTGCGATGATGGCGGTGGTTTGTTCCGAACTCATTCCCGAATCCTTTTCGGGCGGAAAAATCAAAGCGACTGTGGGCGTTGTTCTCGGCTTTGCTTTGATGATGATTTTAGACTTGGCTTTCGGTTGATATATGCGGCGCAGACGCGCCGCATTTTCATTTTTAAGTAGCGTATAATTAGTTGAAAATTTTCCCAAAATAGCTGTATGGAAAAAAATAAATCAACGGTAATTGTGGTGGGCGGAAGCTCGGGTATCGGCTGCGAAACCTGTTTAAGACTTGCAAACCGCGGCTGGAACGTAATTAACGTTTCGCGCACGCCTTGCAAAAATGCAAAAATCAAAAATATGATAGCGGACGTTGCGGCGGGCAGCACCCTTACGGACGTTATAACTATGGTGGGCGAAAAATACGGAATAGACGCGCTTATTTACAGTGCGGGTTTTTCTATGGCTGCGCCCATAGAGTACGCAAAGGAGAGCGATTACCGCTATCTTTTCGACGTCAACTTTTTCGGCGCCTTGAAGGCTATGCAGGCGACTATTCCCTTTATGAAGGACAGAGGCGGCAGAATAATACTTGTCGGTTCTATCGGCGGCGACGTGCCCATTCTTTACGACAGTTTTTATTCCGCTTCCAAGTCCGCGCTTGAAATGCTTGCGCGCGAGGCGTATTACGAGCTTAAGCCCTACGGCATTAAAGTTTCGGCACTGCTTCCGGGCGGCACGGCAACGGGATTCACTTTTAAAAGAAAAGTGTATTCCGACGACGAGAACAAGACCTACGCGCAAAGCTTGAATAAGGCGGTTGCCGCGCTTGCCGATATGGAACAGACGGGAATGTCGCCCGCGGAAGTTGCGGAGGATATCTGCGAAGTTCTCTATACGGACAAGCCTCCCGTAGTAAGAGCAAGCGGATTTAAAAATTCGGCGTACCGCATAATGTCGCACGTTATGCCCGAAAAAGTAACGCTCTATTTCAACGACAGGATGTACAGAAAATGAAAAGAGATTACGATTTAACCCGCCGCGACGAGCGGGAGAGTTATATTAAAAGCGGAAAAGAGGAGCGTGTAAAAAATGACAGGCAGGGCAAGCAAACACAATAACGAAAATTATCTTAATTATGTAAAAACGCAGGAACCGCCCACAAAACATTTTAAAAACTGCCTTGCGGCGTTCGGCGTCGGCGGACTTATCTGCTGCATAGGTCAGTTTATAAGATTTATGCTTGAATACGCGGGGCTCTCGGGCGACGAACTCGCGGGCTGTACGTCAATGATTTTAATATTTTTAGGAACCCTTTTAACGGGCTTCGGCGTGTACGACAGAATAGGCAGACACGCAGGCGCGGGTTCAATCGTACCCATTACAGGCTTTGCGAACAGCGTCGCTTCACCTGCAATCGAGTTTAAGACTGAGGGCTACATTTACGGAATGGCGGCAAAAATGTTTACCGTTGCCGGCGCGATAATTGTGTTCGGCGTGTTCTCGGGAGTTCTAGTGGGTTTAGTTTATTTGTTTATATAATTTAAGGACGGCTCCGCCGTCCTTTTTTATTTGCTTGCAAATTCGTATGTGAAATGGTACAATTACAGTAAGAGGAAACAATACTAATGCATTACGATTATCTGGTCGTCGGGGCGGGGCTTTTCGGAGCCGTGTTTGCACACGAAGCAAAAAAACACGGTAAAAAGGTTTTGGTTATAGACAAGCGTCCACATATTGCAGGCAACGTTTACACCGAGGAAATCGAGGGAATAAACGTCCACAAGTACGGCGCGCATATCTTCCATACCAACGATAAAAAAGTTTGGGACTACGTAAATCAATTTGCGCAGTTTAACCGGTACACAAATTCGCCTGTGGCAAATTACAAAGGCGAGCTGTATTCGTTACCCTTTAATATGTACACCTTCAATAAAATGTGGGGCGTGGTAACACCCGAAGAGGCGGAACGGAAAATCAAAGAGCAGCGCGAGGCGGCTGGAATAACCGAGCCGAAAAATCTCGAAGAGCAGGCAATTTCGCTTGTCGGTAAAGATATTTACGGAAAACTTGTCAAGGGCTATACCGAAAAGCAGTGGGGCAGACCTTGCAGTGAGCTGCCGCCGTTCATTATCAATCGCCTGCCCGTCAGGTTCACGTTCGATAACAACTATTATAACGCACTGTATCAGGGCATACCGATCGGCGGTTACACCAAGATGGTTGAAAATATGCTTGACGGCATCGAAGTGCGCCCGAATTGCGACTACCTTGAAAATAAGAAAGAGCTCGCTAATTTTGTCGATAAGGTTATTTATACGGGCGCAATTGACGGGTATTTCAACTATAAATTCGGAGCGTTGGAGTACCGCTCGGTGCGCTTCGAAACCGAAGTGTTGGATAGACCGAATTTTCAGGGCAACGCAGTAGTTAATTATACCGATTCGCAAACGCCTTTTACACGGATAATCGAGCACAAATTCTTTGAATTCGGAACTCAGCCCAAAACGGTAATCAGCCGCGAGTACAGCTCAAAGTGGAAGCAAGGCGGCGAGCCATATTATCCCGTAAACGACGAAAAAAACACTGAACTTTACAACAAGTACAAACAACTCGCCAATAAGGAAAGCAAGGTTATTTTCGGCGGCAGACTTGGTGAGTACAGGTATTACGATATGGACGAGGTTATTGCAAGCGCGCTAAAACTTTGCGATAAACAATTCAATTAAAAATAATAAGACGGCGTTCAGCCGTCTTTTTTATTACAAAAGCGTATCCAAAAGGAAGTGCGGATAATTTCGGTGAGACACTTTATTATTTTGCCACAAATGGTAATAATACTTTTAATAG
>JAIEAS010000296.1 GCA_029071285.1 Clostridia bacterium | reverse complement strand
CGAACGCAACGTCGGCAAACACCGATTCGGCGAAAAGCTGATACTCGGGATACTGGAATACCATTCCAACGCTTGCTCGCAGAGCCTTGAAGTCGGTCTTTTTGTTGGCAAGGTCAAAGCTGCCTATCGTAATTTTCGGAAGTACGGGCGCGGGCTTCCCCTTCTTCGGCTTTTTGGCGTGATAGCCCTTTTCCGCCTGCGGAAGTCTTATAAGCGCGTTAAGATGCTGAACGAGCGTGGATTTTCCGCTGCCCGTGTGGCCGATAATACCGAAAAACTCGCCGTCGTCAATTTTCAGATTGATGCCCTTTAACGCCTTGGTTGCAAAGGGCGATTTTTTGGAATAGGTGAAAGTGAGGTTTTCTATCTCTATATCCCACTCGTGCCTGCTGTAAGTCTGCGCTTTTTCTTCCTGTTCGAAAACGGCGTTTTTAGCAGCTTTATCCTTGAGGTTGTCCGCAATTGATTTTGCAATCTCTTCGGGGCGGAGAACGTTTTCTATTTTCATTCCCGCGCCGTTTAATTGATTTATAATTTCGGTAATCTTAGGCAGACACAGATTGTATGTCTGCAACTTTTCGCCGCTTTCGAAAATTTCTTCGGGCGTGCCCGTAAGCACTATTTCGCCGCGGTTCATAACCACCGTTCTGTCGGCAAGCAGTGCCTCTTCCATAAAGTGGGTTATGAGTATTACGGTCATACCCTCTTCTTTATTCAGACGGCGGACTACTTCGATAACCTCGCGCCGACCCTTGGGATCGAGCATTGCGGTGGACTCGTCCAGAACGAGAATCTGCGGTTTGATTGCAAGCACTCCCGCAATAGCTATCCTCTGCTTCTGTCCGCCCGAAAGCCTTGTGGGGGTTGACTTGCGGTACTCTTCCATACCGACGGCTTTTAACGCCCAGTCGATACGCTCGCCTATTTCCTCGCGCTTAATCCCGATATTTTCGGGACCGAAAGCAACGTCGTCCTCGACGATTGAAGCAACCATCTGGTTGTCGGGGTTCTGAAAAACTATGCCGACGCTCTTGCGGATTTCGCGGCTGTTTTTGCCCTCGGCAACGTCAAGTCCCAACACCGTAATTTTTCCGCTGTCTGCCGAAAGCAGTCCGTTGATAAGTCTTGCAAGTGTGGATTTTCCGCTTCCGTTATGACCTATAACGGACAGAAATTCGCCGCGCCTGACTTCGAGGCTCACGCCGTTAACGGCAAAAACCCCGTCCGCGCCGGGGTATAAAAACTTGACGTTATCAAATTGAATTACGTTTTCGCCGTCCTGCATTTAAGCCTCTTTTATATTGAAATTACTTTAAATAATCTTCCTTTTCGGGTTCCGCCGTCCTGCGTTTGCCGACAAAATATTTCACCGCAAAAGCCGTAAGTCCCGCGGCGCCCGCGCACAGCGGCAGTCCCGCCGTTAAAATCCACCTGAACACGTACCAAGTTTTGTCGCGTGCAACGAGGCAGTTTCCCTTATCGTCTATAATAAGCTGGACGCTTTTCCCTACCCGCTCTTCACACCAGCTTGCGCAGTAATCCTTATCGCGCATTTTTGAATACTCGGTGGAAGCCTTGTACTTTTTACCCGAGGCTTCGTCCCTGTATTCACAATACAAAACGCATTGATTGCCGCCCCGCCGAGGACTCGTCATATAATGAACGTCGTAGCTTACAACTGTGCCCTCGACCTCTCTGCCGTCCGTGAGAATATGAAAATAGGAATATTGAAAACAAACCGAGTAAATACCGAAAAGGGTTAATATCAGAAAAATTGCAATAAAGGTGTAATATAACTTTTCTTTGCGGTTAACCTTTGACATTAAAGCCCCTCGGACAGTTCAACTTCAATCGTTACAGATTATAACATTAAAATAATTTTTTAACAACAAGTTTAAGTGATAACGGCATAAAATTTTTTGCCCGTATTTAAAA
>JAIEAS010000295.1 GCA_029071285.1 Clostridia bacterium | reverse complement strand
TCCTCGTTCGGGTTAGTTTCGCTTTTAACCGTCCACGGCGACTGCACACGGAACGCCGCCTGAAAATAAGTTTCGGGGCTTGTAAGATTGCGCAGCATAAAAATTCCCGTCCACGGTTTAACGGTAACGCCCGTAGTCAGCTTACCGCACGAAAGGGTAATCGACTTTGAAGAAAGCGGGTCTTCCATTGCCTGCTTAACGGGCGGTAACGCGTTCAAGCCGATTCCCGCCTGCGCGCCCGCGCAAACCACCACGTTGTAATCGTGATAAAACTTGTTCTGCTTCTGCGCCAAAAGATTGCGCATTGCGTAGCACGCAGAAACGCTGGGCAAGAACCAGAACGTATGCGAAAGCAAACTTAAAAGTTTACCGCTGCTAAAAGGCAAGGGCGGCTTTTTCGCACCCAAGCGCAAGTTGTCTATTGTCGTTTCAAGATAGTTTCCGCGGATTAAATCAAGCCACTTCTGCACTTCGTCCTCGTACTTGAACCGCGCAAATTCCCCCTCGCCCTCGGCGGAAAAGAACACATTTAAATCGAACTCGTCAAACTCTCCGCCCGACGCAATATGCGTAATACTCTCGGGCAACTGATAGGTTAATAAAACCATTCGCGGAAGACTTGCATACGGGTTTTGCCCCGCGGATATATCCCAGTTAAGCTTTTCGCGCTGTTCGTCCGAATACGTCCAGTTATAAATCTGCTCCTCGATAAATTCGCCCGAAGATATGGCGCGAAAAGGCGTTCCCGACAGATACAGATATGACCGCGTGGATATGGGCATATAGTCCTCGTTAAAGAACTCCTGCCCGCCGTCCTCGGCTTTCGATTCCTTGTCGTCCTCCGCCTCGAAAAGCTCCTTAGCGTTCTCGCGCCACGCGCCGTAGTGATACTCGTCGAACACAACCATATCCCACGCAACGGTGTGCGCCCATTCGTTTTTCAGCTTAATACCGCCCGCCTTGTTTTTGCCCAAAAAATCCTGAAAGGACGCAAAGCAAACGAACGGCTTGTCGTGGTCAATCTGCTCGTATGTAAGACCGTTGCGGGCAATGAACTGCCAGCCCTCGAAATCGACGTGAGAGAGCAAATCTTCTTCCCACGCGCTCTGCACGGCAGGCTTGAAAGTAAGTACTAAAATTTTGGTAAGGCCCAACTCTTTGGCAAGCTGATAGGTCGCAAA
>JAIEAS010000294.1 GCA_029071285.1 Clostridia bacterium | reverse complement strand
TCGTTATACTGGGGCGGGTTTGAAGGGTCGTATTCCGTCCAGCCCGTAGCGCCGTCCAACGAGTACTCCCATTTAACGTTGGTTAAATCGAAAGTACCTTTTTCAATCTCCCAGTTCAATTCAACCTCACAGGTAGACTGCATAATCCCGCCCACTTCGAACTTGAACGTGGGGTCTGTGGATTTCAGCGCAACTATTGTCTTATAGGTATTCACGCTGTCGCCCGAACGAACCTGATAGCCGTTTACGTATTTAGAAGTATCCACCGCTACCGCGCTCGCATCCGACGTGGGTATCTGAATAGATAATTCGTACTTAACTCCGTCCGTCGTGCTGCCCGTCTTTAATTTAAAAGGCAGTTTGTCATTATTTACAATGGTTGAGCCAGCCGCGCCGTCTATGGTATATATCCAGCCGTACGTACTCGGGTCTATCTTGCCCGAAGTTACTTCAAAATTAAGCGTGTTGTTGGTAGTTACTTTATAGTTTGCATTGTCGCCAGTAGTACCGTTGAGTTCTACCGTTAAAGTATAGTTACCTACGGCAATATTGGTGGGCATGGTTATAGTTGTAACGTTGCCCGCAGTCGTTGCAGTAAGAGTATTTGACTTACTTGTGCCGCCCGCTACGTCGTAATAGCAAAGCAGATTTATATTTTCACCCGAAGCCCTGTCGTCCGTAATAGTAATGGTTACGGTATCGCCGAATTTCCATTCTGCACCGCCCGTGCCGCTAACCGAAGAACTTACAGGCGGAGTTGACAAAAGCTCTTTCTGCGTTATTTCAAACTCAACGTTCTTGGCAGTGTTTGTACCGTCCGACCATGCATAGTTTTTAGTATCGCGCAAGCTCAATGCTACGGTATACTTGCCAACCTTAGTTGCCTCGAACGTATCCGTGGTATCCGTGATTGCTGCGCCGCTTGCGCCGGTTACGGTGTTGCCACCTACGCCCGTTGCACTGTCTACTTTTATATCAGTACCCGCATTAAAATCCGCGAGCACAAAAGTCAACGCACTGCCTGAATATTCCTGAGGCGCAGTTATCGTGGGTATAGTCAGCTTTTTAGGCTCTACTTTTACCGTAGCTGGTTGGTCTGCTGGCGTTCCTGCGCCTATATCCCAAACGTAGTTTTTGGTATCTTTTAATTGGAATTTTACATTGTATGTACCGGCAGCCGTGGCATGAAAACAAATACTTGCCGCGTTCCACGCTATATTTGTAGCAGGCGACGGCACCGTATCTGCTTTCATTGTCGTTGCATCAAAGTCTGTACTCACATTGAAATCACAGCCGTTGAGGGGATCATAAGTCTGTGGCGAGTTCGTTATTGTGGGTACAGATATAGATTTGCGCTTGACCGTAAATATCAGCGTTCTTGTACCTGTACCGCCGGTCGCATCGCCCCATTGCACCCCGTTGGAGATAGCCGTCGAATTAATGTCAAATGTAACTGTATATGTACCCGCAAGGATGGGGCTGAATACTCCGCCCACTATATCTGCCGTACTTATAGAAGAAATTGCTTGATTGTCAAAATCTTTGCCTGTTACCGAAGTAATATCAATATTAGACGCATCATAAGTAATGGGGAAGCTTATTTGTGAACCCGTGTATGTATCTGAAGTTTTTGTTGAGGTGGGTATACTTACCCCCGTAACTTCTATATTCTCTGACATTGTTAAGGAGCCGCTATAATTATACCTATTTGAGGTACTAGGCATATCTGCAAAATAAACGCCAAAGTGCGATATAAAAGTTTTAGCAGTGCTGTCTGTATTGGTATATGTTTCAGTATAGTTTGCCGTCTTAGATTGTGTGTTGCCCGTTGTTAATGAAGTAACTGTTAAATGTTCTCTCAGTGCGCAAGTTCCTGAATAACCAGTTTCCGCAGGACGATCATAACCAAAAGTCATCCCAGCTGAATTATCTACATCGCCATAAGCATAAAAATCCATCCACCCGCCGTAACCATAGTCACCGTCGGGGGCAGTTTCCGTCATCGTCATAACTCCATTATAAGTTACCTTATATTCAGTATTAGCCGGAACGATAATTTCAGCTCTGAATTTTATATAGTTTGCTACAAATTGACGGCTGCCCGTAGTTGTCTTCGAAGCTGTGGCTGTGGCTGTAGCACCGTTAAAACTACACACACCGTAACTATAACTTGGTGACATCATAGATAAGGTAGTAGATCTTCCCCAACCGTTGTCGGGAGCTCCTGTTTCGTGATATTGATAGCAACCTGACCCTATCCATGTAACCGTAGACGATGCTGCCCGTGCCGAGTTTATTTCGTTTTTAGGCATCATAAAACCAACGCCGAGCGCGATTGCTACAGCGCACAGCATTGCAAGAATTACCGTTAATAAATTTCCTCTCTTTATTTTCATAAATTTCTCCTATTTGTCATTCCGAGCTTGTCGAGGAATCCCGTCGGTGACTGTGTACACGGGGGACCCTTCGGCTAACGCTCAGGGTGACATTATTTTATTTCTCCCTAAACCTGCCGCTGTCCGCTTTGGTCAGCGGCAAGTCTAAGAGAGGTTCTCTGCATCCGCTTTTACGCGGATACCAGATGACGTGGACTAAAAAATTGTAACAAAAAAAGTGTGGCTCCCAAGAGAACCACACCTGCTATGTAGTATCTCTTAAGGTTACCACACCATACTTTTTATATCCCGAGTCCAAAAATTAATACAATTAATACTACTAACTTTAACTGTATGAGCAATTCAGAATAGAGAAACAAGAGACACAACAATGCCGTTGCCAATCTCTATTAAGAATTGAATATTAAATTAAAATTAGTAACATTAAAGCATGAACTAAAAACGGGCATAAAAAAAGTATTAAATTTTGGACGAAAGTGCTCCTTTTGATATAAAAGTATAATGTGGTATAATTATTATATCACGGCATTTCGACATTTTCAACCTTTTTTTATAAAAAAATAAAACTTGTGCCTGCCAACTCCTTCCACCACAATATATTGTGGTTTTACCTTGTTTTAGGCTTCCTTGGGGAAGCTCCGCGGAGCCTGCGTAGCGGTGATGAGGTCATTTTCGCCCCTTTTTTTGTCATTCCGTCGTACCGGCGGCTTCGCCGCTGCGTAAGCCGAGGAATCCCCCAACCTTTCAGACACCGTCGGGACCCTTCGTCGAACCGAAGCCACGGGTAGATACGTTCGGCTTCGCTCAGTATGACACCCGTGGCTTACTAA
>JAIEAS010000293.1 GCA_029071285.1 Clostridia bacterium | reverse complement strand
GAACAATACGCCTTAATGCAAAAAAAAGGAGCAATTTTGAGTATTATGTGTTATAATGTATCGGCAATAACAAAAGGAGATAAAATATGGAAGATGCAATTGACGTTACTCAGAAAGTAACCGGTGTATTCGACATAAGCAACATAAGCAGCGGATTAAGCTTCGTCATAGTGCTTGCGATAATACTGCTGTTTACAAAACTTTTCGGTCTGCTGTTCAGAAAGCTTGGGCTTCCGCAAGTGCTCGGCTATATTATAGCGGGTATCCTTATCGGACCTGCAATCTTCGGCGAGCTGTGCGGCTTCTCTATCATAGGGTTCAACAATGCTGACAGGGACGTTTCTTACAAGGCGCTGTTCCTTCTGAACGGCGTTGACGGCAACGGAAATTCTTTCTTTGCAGGAAAAGACGGACTTGCGATATTCTCGAAGATAGGCGTACTTCTTCTGATGTTCTCAACCGGTCTTGAAACTAATTTGCAGGAGCTTAAAAAGACGGGACTTGCCGCAACCCTCATTGCGTGCGCGGGCGTAGCCGTTCCGCTCGTATTGGGCACGGTGATTTCCCTGCCCTTTGGAAATATCGGGCTCGGCTCGGCAAACATTTTCAACAGCCTGTTTATAGGTATGATTCTTACGGCAACCTCGGTTGCGATAACCGTTTCCGTTTTAAAGGAACTCGGCAAAATCAATACTAAGCTCGGCACCACGATAGTGTCCGCGGCGATTATAGACGACGTTATAGGAATCGTGCTTTTATCCGTGCTTACGGGTATTGCAAATTCGGGCGGCGGAGAAAATCTCACCGGCTTTGCGTGGTTCAAGGCGCAGTGGTGGGGAACTATAATAATGATAGTTGCGTTCTTCGTCGTGGCAGTAGGGCTCGGCTTCGGAATTTCAAAGCTTTTCAAATGGCTTGAAAAGAAGTGGCCGCACACCCGCCGTCTGCCCGTATTCTCGCTTGCCATCTGCTTCATTTACAGCTGGGCGGCGGAAGAAATTTTCGGCGTTGCCGATATTACCGGCGCATTCCTTGCGGGCATAGTTCTTTCCACGGCGCACCGCGCAAGTGAGTACACCGACAAGAAAGTTGAAGTAAACACTTATACGTTGTTTGCACCCGTGTTCTTTGCGAATATCGGAATAAGCAATATATCATTCCTCGGAATGAGCGGCTGGCTGGTTCTGCTTGCATTCCTTGCGGTTTTAATGGGGCTTATAGGCAAGGTCGTAGGCTGCGGCGCGGTTGCCAAGGGCTTTAAATACAGCTGGCGCGAGAGCGCGATAGCGGGCGTAGGAATGATGGCGCGCGGCGAGGTTGCGCTGATAGTTACGGATACCGCAATGAAAGCGGGCTTGCCCGAAGAATTTATGCTTATGACCGTGCTGCTGATTTTGTTCTCGTCCGTACTTACGCCCATTCTTTTAAAGGTTTTGTACGGCAAGGATAAGAACGGTCTGCCTCCCGCTGGCGGCGGCGGTACAACCGAAGAAATTCCCGTACAGGAAGTGCAGACAACCGAGGAACAACAGGTTCAGACGACCGAACAGTAATATTTAAGATTATGGAAAATTTTGACGAAGAAGAAAATGCAGATTACACAGTCGAGGACGGCGTGCTCACCTTTTACGAGGTCGGCAAAAGCGAGGAAGTTACCGTTCCCGACGGCGTAAAGAAGATAGGCGAAAGCGCGTTCGTAGGCAGTCTTTCAAAAATGCGGACGGTTATTCTGCCCGAAGGGGTGGAGGAGCTTGAAGAAACCGCTTTTATGGACTGCGCAACCCTTGAAAGGGTTGATCTGCCCCAAACGCTTAAGGTTATAGGCGACAGTGCGTTTTCGTGCGATTTCAGTCTTGCCGAAGTAAAAATCCCCTTAGGCTGCGAGGTGGGCAATTACTCTTTTTCAAGCTGCGACAACATTACCGATATTGACCTGCATAACGCCGTATCGATAGGCGAGGGCGCGTTTATGTCCTGCGTGTCGCTCGAAAAGGCGCATATCAACGATATTATAGAGGATATCCCCGACCTCGCGTTTTCTTTCTGCACCTCGCTTACGGACTTAAAGCTTCCGCGCAGTTTAAAGCATATAGGCATAGGCGCGTTCAGCGATTGCCGCAGCCTTTTAGAAGTAGACCTGCCCGACGGCGTTGAAGCTATCGAAAAAAACGCCTTCGAGGGCTGTACGGTCCTGCGCGAAATTTTTATTCCCAAAAGCGTAACCCGCGTCGGCAAAAAGATTTTCGCGGGCTGTAAAAATATTACGGTGTACTGCGAAGAACTGTCAAAACCGGAGGACTGGGAC
>JAIEAS010000292.1 GCA_029071285.1 Clostridia bacterium | reverse complement strand
GTATTTGTTTCTGACGCAGACGCCCGTTATAACGTAATGCGTTTTGCCCGACAGCCTCTTCAGGGTTTCAGCGGCTTCCGCTTTGGTTTTCGGCTTGCCTAAAATTTCACCCTCGAAATACACCACGGTGTCGCAGCCGATTACGGTTGCGTCCGTGTGGCTTTCAAAAACCTCGTCGCACTTGTGTTCGGCAAGGGCGCAAGCCATTTTTTCGGGAAACATTGCAAGATTAACTTTTTCTTCCGCCTGCGCGGGAATTGCCTCGAAGCTTTTTACGACTTGGGATAAAAGCTCACGTCTGCGCGGCGAGGCGCTTGCCAGAATGTATTTCATAGTAATAAGATAATGCCGCTTATATTACGCGGCATTAAAATTATAAAATTTCGAGATTTTTGCGGAAAGATTTTCTGAATTCCGCGCTTGCCGCCATTGCGTCGCGAATCTCCAAAGTAGCTTCACCCTCGATTTCGGTCTTCATAATTACCGAGTCGCCCAAAATGTCGCAGTTGATTGATTTAACCGCGCCGGACATAGACCTGTCAAGGCTTTCAGCTATGCGGAGAATCACGCCGAGGCGTTTAACGATTTCAATATCGTCCTCGTTTAAAAGGTCCTTATACCTTGCCCAGTCGTAGAGGTTGATATCCTCTTTTTTATGACAGCAGGCTGTGAACGCCGCAAGAACTATATCCCTGTGCGCAAGACCGTAGAGGTTTGAATTTAAAATCATATAACAGCTGTGGCGCTGGTGGTTGTAGAACTTTATTCTCATTCCGCAGTCGTGCAGGGTTGCGGCGACCTTTAAAATTCTGAGATACTGCCTCGGGAATTTGTGCAGAACGCGCAGCTGCTTAAACAGCTGTATACTTAAATTTACGACGTGCTCGACGTGCTTTTCGTCGCAGCCGTAGTACTTGACCAAAGTGGTAAGCGAATAATTCAATACGTCCGAAATGGGCTTCTCTTCGGTAATGGGCAACGCCTGATTGAACATAATGCCCTCTCTAAGACCCGCGCCGGACATAGTGAATTTTTCAAAATTGAAATAGGAAATAAAGGATTTGACAATCGCAAGAGCCGCGGGAAGAATGTCCGCGCGCTCGGCGGAAAGTCCCTTTATCTTCTTCTTTTTGTCAAGGTCTAAAACCTTTAACATATCGTAAACCGACTCGAAATCTTCAACGCTCATCGAGTAGTTATGAACGCTGTCGAGCGGGTATTTGTGAACTATCTTATTGATTTTGAAAAGATTTCTGAACGAGCCGCCAACGCCTATCATCTGAACGTCGGGGTCCACTTCACCTATCCACTCAATCTGTTTGAGCTGCTCGGTGAAGAACTCCTCAATCTTCTTTGCCTGCTGCTCGGGCTTCAAGCCGTCGTCCGCAAAAAGTCCGGTCAAAGTAACCGCGCCGAAAGGCATAGTCGCGTAGTTTAAAATATTTCGCCTGTTGTAGTAAACTATCTTGGTCGAGCCGCCGCCTATTTCGAGAATAAGTCCCTTGGGCACGTCCATAGTGTTTATTACGCCGCGGTAAACGTAGATTGCCTCTTCCTCGGCGGTGAGAACGCGGATTTTAATTCCGCAGCTCGCCTGAATTTCGTCCAGAAAGCTGCGCTGGTTTTTTGCGCGGCGCACCGCTGCGGTCGCAACGGCGATAATGCGGGTAACTCCGCTCGCGTCGCAAAGACGGCGGAACATTTTCAGCGTTTTAATCGTTTCGGCTACGCGCGCGGGCTTTAAAAAGCCGTCGCGCTCCATATCCTGACCGAGACGGACACTTTCCTTCAGCTCGTCCACGACCATAAAGTAACCTTCGGCAAACAGGTTTACGATAACCAGTCTTGCCGAGTTTGAGCCTAAATCTATAATTCCTATCTTTTCCAACTTAATCTCCTGACAGGCGTTTTCGCCTTAGTAATCTGCATAATACGAGTAATAATTA
>JAIEAS010000291.1 GCA_029071285.1 Clostridia bacterium | reverse complement strand
CATTAAAACCGCCCTATTATATAAGGAATATAAAGCCGCCCGCGTTCGCCGAACGCGGGCGGCTTAAACGCTTCGTTTAAAAAAATTTTTTGCCGACACGTATATTAAAAATTTTTCGTGGCAATAAACGTTGCGGGAGGGCGGTTATGAGGTTTTTGAAGTTAGTTACCATTACGCTGCTTGCGGGCGTTGTGATTGCGGCTATTGCTATACTGCCCGCGCGGCTGTGCTTTAACGACGCTTCCGCCTACACCTTTTTCTGCGGCGACACCTCGAAGAACTGCCGCGAAATTTCCACTAAGGACAACGCCGACCTTTTAAAGCTTACCCTGTCAGACGTGTGCGGAGAGAGCGCGGTTTACGACGAGCTGGACGTGGGCGCCTTTTTAAAATCGGTGAACGGAAAAATTATTTTCACCGAAACCCTCTCTGACAGTGTGAATTACTACTGTACGGCGTCCCTTCCTTACTCGGTAAAGCTGTACGGCGAAGAGATAAATTTACATATCTGCGTAAAGGCGGCAAGCGTTACGGTCGCCTCGCCGATAATTTTTGGCGGATATTGAATAAAATCGAATTCCGCTGTCAATATCAAAGTTGAAGGAGTTATATTATGAAAAACCAAGAAACAAAGAAAAGCAAAAAGAAAGTCTTACTCTACTACCTGATTTTAGCGGCATGTCTTCTGGTTATCGCGGCGGTAACCGTCACGGTAATCTTCACGGTCAGAGGCTCTGACGGCAATCTGAGCATTGACTCGGGAACGGAGAAGCCCGATGACGGTAACAAAGATCCCGACGAGGGAAATAAAGATCCCGACGATCCCGCGTCAGTGGATACGAGCTACCTCGCGCCCGTAAAAGCGGTTGCGCTTGCGAACGAATTTGACCTCATCCACAACGAAACGCTTGACTGGTACTACCGCCACGAAGGTTTTGACTTTGCGGGCAATACCGGCGACGAAGTAGTGGCAATGCAGGACGGCACGGTTAAGAGCGTGGTGTACGAAACCGACCCCTCGGCTGTAATCACGGGCGGTTACCTTGAAATCGACCACGGCAACGGCATAGTTGCAACCTATCAATTTATCGACGTGGCAGCGGGCATCGGCAGAGGCAGCGTGATAAAGCGCGGTCAGATACTCGGAAAAATGTCCGAGGAGCTCGGCACCGAAAAATACGTCGGCGCACACCTGCACCTTGAAATCAGAGAAAACTGCGAACTGGTCGATCCCCAGACTTTTCTCGAAATCATAGGCAAATAATTTAAATATACCCCCCTCTTTCTATAAACT
>JAIEAS010000290.1 GCA_029071285.1 Clostridia bacterium | reverse complement strand
ATTAATGTTATTTTTCAAGGTGGATTTATGCCAGCAAAAAAAATTATTACTAAAGAGATGCTTTTAGAGGAAGCATTTCAGCTAGTGCGTGAGGGAGGGATGGACGGCTTAAACGTTCGTGAACTTGCTAAAAGATGCAAATGTTCTACCCAACCCGTTTATCTGTCCTTTAAAGGAATAGACGAAATTAAAAGCGAGGTTGCCAAACGCGCGATAGAACAATTTTACACGTTTATTGAAAATGAAATGGCAAAAAAAGAGTATCCCGAATATAAAGCGGTAGGTATGGGATATATAAAATTTGCTATTGAAGAAACCGAGCTTTTTAAATACCTTTTTATGCGCAAACGCACGGAAGAGGACGGGTTTGAAAAGGACAGCTTTGACAAATCAACCTTCATTATAATGAAAAATTACGGTCTTTACAGCGACCAAGCGCATACTCTGCATGCGGAAATGTGGGTATTTGTTCACGGAATAGCTACTATGTTTGCAACAAGCTATCTCGACTGGGAGTGGGAAACTGTAAGCAAAATGGTAAGCGACGTATATCTGGGACTTTTGGCAAAAATGAAACAAGGAGAAAATAAATGATTATCGAAATCGAGAACCTTAAAAAATCGTTTAAAGACGTTAACGCCGTAAACGATATTTCTTTCAAAGTAAAAGAGGGTGAGCTGTTTGCTTTTCTCGGCGTGAACGGTGCGGGTAAGTCAACGACAATTAATATTATCAGCGATATTCTGAAAAAAGACAGCGGAAAAGTCAGCGTGTGCGGTTACGATATCGACAAAAATTCCGACGAGATCAAAAGTAAGCTCGGTATTGTTTTTCAGAATTCCGTACTTGATAAAAAATTGAGCGCTTATGAAAATTTAAAATACAGAGCAAGTTTATACGGGATTTTCGGCGGTGAATTTAAAACACGCCTTGACGAAATGACCGAGCTGTTGGATTTAAAAGATATATTAAAAAGACCTATAAATAAGCTTTCGGGCGGGCAGAAAAGGAGAATTGATATTGCCAGAGCGTTGATTCACAAACCGCAGCTGCTTATTC
>JAIEAS010000029.1 GCA_029071285.1 Clostridia bacterium | reverse complement strand
GAAGCAATCCAGAAGCAAAGCACTTAAAATGAGCGTACGGTCTGGATTGCCGCGTCGCTACGCTCCTCGCAATGACGAAGAGGCGAAATGACAAAAAGGGCAAAAAATCGTACCACGTTATCTGATTTTGCAAAAGCAAATGAAAGAAAAAGGGAGCAAAAGCGGCGGCGCAAAATCTGAAAGGACAAGTGCGAATGTGGAACCCGCGCCGCCCGCTTTATCCCGAATTAGTACTTATGTCACCCTGAGCGTTAGCCGAAGGGTCCCCACGGTGACTGAGTGGTTGGGGGATTCCTCGTCGTACCGAAGCCACGGGTAGATACGTTCGGCTTCGCTCAGTATGACACCCGTGGCTTACTAGCGCTCGGAATGACAAATAGGAGAATAATTATGAAAACAAAAAACAGAAATCTATTGACGGTAATTTTAGCTATGCTTTGTGCGGCGGCGGTAGCGCTTGGCATAGGCTTTTTACTGCCCAAAGCTGAAAAAATTGACGCCAACGCCCAAACCTTATCGAGTGTCAGCACGACCTTCACGCCGGGCACTTTCACGAGTATTTCGGGTGCTTTTACAAATGGTCTTGGTTGGGGGAACGGGGCTGTAACTGACACCGTTACTCTTAAAGAAACGACAAATAATTCTTCAACTTCTTCGGCTGAGCATACTTTTAATATCGGAATTGCGGTTCCCGCTTACACGCAATACACTGTTAAGTATGAGATGGAAGCAATAGCATATAATTATAATATTAGTTCCCCCACACCTTTTACTACCGGAAATTTTCGTCTCGAAAGGTATAAAGAGGGTACGTACAGCACACTTATACAAACTTATGCGCAGCATTCGTGGGCTATCGGAACAAATTATTATGATAATTACCATTTTTTTGTTAATGACGTAATATTTACTAACGATACCGGCGCACCGCAAACCTATACCGCTTATTTCAAGTTTATCGGTAACGTTATCACTAAATCTGCTTCGGTGATGATAGCTTATGGCGTAGGGTACGCACCGTCATTAACTCAGGTAGAGGTAACGGAATTACCCGTACCTGATACAAATGACACTTTAACGTATACCTATGACGGCAATCCGCATACGGTAAACTTTACTTATGCAGACCCGGATCCCTTATACGATTCGGCAAGTAATAGCTATCCGTATATTAGTGCCTACAATAACGTAACGGTGACCGTTGATACCGCAATAAGCGCAAGCGATTATACGACCACACCTGCGAGTCTTTCAACCGCTACAGGGAGCGGCAGTATTACCGTTACAAAGGCGGGCACGTATACAATAAAGTTTAAGCTTAAAACAAGCGCTATAAGTAACAATATTACCTGGGACGACGGCAGTACCACTGAAAAAACGATTATCATTATAATTAACAAAAAACAACTGACCGTTCCCGAAATTGTTTCGCCTGATAAGCAGACTTACGACGGTAACGCACAGACTTTTACACTCGATACAAATTTTGACAGTACTGCAATGAAAATGGACGGGGTAACACCGGACGACGTGGCAAACGTAGTAACAGGTCCCGGAGGTATGGGACTTACGGTTACTTCAAATACCTTCCAGGCGACCAACGCGGGTAAATATACCGTAAACATAAATCTGAAAGATACGGATAACTGCGAGTGGGCTGACGGTACAACCGCCGCAAAGACCGCTAAGTTTGAAATCGAGAAAAGGGATCTTGTAACAGGTATTACGAGCAATAAACTTGTTTTAGGCGTACCCAAGTGGGGACTTGGCACAAACGGCGTTCAGATGACCGTTACGCTCGATAAAGCGTATAACGAGTATCCCGCTTTGAAGTTCTACTACGCGGATAACCCCGCAAACGTATTGACGGTTGCAAGCTCTACCGATACCGAAATTGTGGTAGATATGCCCACTACAATTCCGGTAGGGTTGTACAACTTTAATATTGCGCTGGATAGTGCCGCAGATACGGGTTACAACAAAAACTATAAGGTTGAAGCACCGTACAATTCTATTGCATTTACGGTAACTAATACCGAATCGGCAATCGCGTATTATAACGGGGACGAGATATCTGCAACAATCAATGAAGAGTATGACGGCAACGGTAAAATTGCAAGATCCGATATATCAATAAAGGGTGTGGTAACCAACACAAGCGTTACGGACTTTTCCGTAACCTACTATAAGGGCACAACGCCTACGGTTGGCAACGAACTTGCACCGGGTGAACTTCCCAAAGACGCGGGCGATTACTGCGTAAAGATAACGCTCGGCACGGCTGCGGCAAATATTTTTACACTCGCCAACGACGAGTTTGTAGTCAGCATAAGCCCTAAAAAAATCGTGGCGCCCACACTCGGAAGCGCAAACCTTGTATTCAACGGACTTACCCAAAACATTTCCGATTTATTGAAGTATGACAAAGACGTAATCGAAATGATAACGACGGATTCCGTTTTAGAGGGTTATCACGCAGATACTTATTCGGTATACTTCAAGATAAAAGATGAGTACAAGGACAACTATATTTTCGTTCTGCCCGAGAATGCGAAGTCAGCCGCGAAAAAGAGTGTGACTACCGAACAGCCTTCGTACAGCGTAACTCTTTCGGACGACGATAAGAGCGCGCAGCTTGACTGGAACATACAAAAGTACGTTTACGATACGACGATTCCCTCGGCGTGGAACTTTACCAAAGAGGGTGCGGCGCTGTCCTTCAAGGGCGTGCCCGCAAGTATCGTGGCACTGACCACGGGACCCAACCCCACGCTTATATTCGAAGTTAATTACTACGACCAAAGCTATAACGCACTCAGCGAGGTTACGCTTGAAGGCGGTAATAAGTATTACGTTGCCGCATCTCTTGCCGATTGCGCCGACCGCAACGATATAGTATTCAAAAATCAGACTTACGATAACGGTATCGGCCGCGACATTTCGCCGCACGCATCTTACACCGTACCCAAGGCGGGCGGAATGGCTACCTTCTTCAACAAGGTCAAGGACTTTATGACTGACGTTAAAGTGGGTATGCCCGTATGGTGCTGGTTCCTCATTGCCCTTGCCGCGCTGATACTTCTTATAATCATAATCGTGGTTGCCTGCAAGCGCCGCAAGAGTAAGGAAGAGCGCGAAGCGAAGAAGGCGGCTAAGGAAGAAGAAAAGGCCCGCCTCGAAGAAGAGAGAAGGCGCAAGGAAGAAGAGCGCGCGGAAGAAAAGCGCCGCCGCGACGAAGAGCGTGAAGAGGAGAAGCGCCGCCGCGAAGAGGAACGCGCCGAGGAAAAGAGGCGCAGAGAAGAACAGCTCGAACACGAGCGCGAAATGGCAAAGGCAAAGCAGGAAGCCGAGCTTGAAAAAATCAAAGCACAGGCTGCGGCAAACGCGGGAATGGCAGGTATGGCAAGTATGGCTATGGCACAGCCTCAACAGCAGGCAATGCCCGTACCGCCTCAACCCGTACAGCAGGTGCAGAGTGTTGATAACGAGCTGTTAAAAGAAATGCGCCAGCAGATGGCTGAACTGCGCGCAGATAACAAGGCAACTCAGGCGCAGCTGCAGGCAATGCAGAATTCGCAGAACCAGCCTCAGCCTATGCAGTACCCTATGTATCCGCAGTATCAGCAAATGCCTATGATGCCGCAGTATCCTCAAATGCCTAATTACGGCGGCGGCAATGATATGGCGCTTGCGAGAATGGAAGCACAGCTCAACGCAATGCAGGCGGAGCAGCGTGCGCGTTATGATGCAGAACAGCGCATAGAGCTTGCGGCAATGCGCGCGGAATCTCACGTTGACAGAGATTCCCGCCACAGCGTAGACCTCGCCGCTATGCGCGAGCATATCAACGGGCACAACTACAACCGTGTTCTCGATTATAGCCAACAGTCGTACAATCAACCCAACTCAATGGATATGATGGGCGCGCTGGTTGCGGCAACGTTAAGGAATATGGCAAACGGCGAGCTTGCGGCAACGCAGTCCGTTCCCGAACTTCCGCAGAAAACGGAAACGGCAACGCCCGCGGCGAAGTATCCTTCCGACGCGGTGATTACTACCACTACGACTGTTGACACTACCAAGAACGGCGCGATACGCAGGGACGAAAACTTCGATATAGACGGTTTCTACGACCCTCTTGATTAAAAAGCGATTCTGTCACCCTGAGCGAGGTCGAAGGGTCTCGTCGGTGACTGGGCAGTCGGGAGATTCTTCGACTCCACTGCGTTTCGCTCAGAATGACAAACACGCGGCGCGGACGACAAGTCCGCGCCGTTAATTTTTTATGATATATATGTTGATTTTTGGGCGGGGGTCTGTTATAATGTTGAAGATAAAATTTAATTTACAGCAAAAGGAGTTTTTATGTCGCCTAAATACAAAAGGGTACTTATAAAACTTTCGGGCGAGGCGCTTGCGGGTCCGCAGGGGCACGGCCTTGATGAAAACGTAATTTCGCGCGTGGTGGAACAGATTAAAAGAGTTCACGATATGGGCGTGGAAATAGCTTTGGTTATCGGCGGCGGAAACTTCTGGCGCGGCAGACAGGGCAAACAGATGGACCGCGCAACTGCCGACCATATGGGTATGCTTGCAACCGTTATGAACTCGCTTGCGATGATGGACGCGCTCGAACAGCGCGGAATGCCCACCCGCGTTCAGACCGCGCTTATAATGACCTCGGTCGCGGAGCCGTACATTTTGCGAAAAGCTTTGCACCACTTCGAGAAGGGCAGAATAGTAATTCTCGCGTGCGGCACGGGCAACCCCTATTGCTCGACCGATACGGCTGCGGCTCAGCGCGCGTGCGAAATTCAGGCGGACCTTCTTCTTATGGCGAAGAATATCGACGGCATTTACGACAGCGACCCCAAGCTTAATCCAAAGGCGAAGAAGTACGACCATATCAAATATATCGATATTATCAACAACGGAATAAAGGCGATGGACACGACCGCGGCAACGATGTGTATGGAAAACAACATTCCCGTGCTTGCGTTCGGTCTGGACGAAAAGGACTGCCTCATTAAAGCCGTGTGCGGTGAAAAAATCGGCACCGTTATAGACAATAAATAAAATTAAAAGAGGGTATAAATTATGAGTAAGCAAAGAATCCTGACCTTCTTTCAGATAATCGCGTTGGTTGCGGCGGTTGCGGGTGCGGTTTCGCTTTTATATAATGCAATCGATATGCTTACAAATACGCCGTTTGTTAAATTGGAATATTCTGCGGGGAGCGGCTATGAATATTTGACTGCGGCGGAATTTAAAGACGGACAAAAGCCGCTTGCAATAATAACGCTGGTCGCATCTGTTTTTGCCTTTGTAGGAGCGGGTGCCGGAACAGCTTCGCTGTTTGTTAAAAATAAATGGCGCAAAACAGTTTGCATTGCGTTAAGCGTTGTTGCAGTTGTTGCGTGCCTTGTGTTAATTATTGCGGCGTCCTGCGTCTGGTCGGATTTTTATAAAGAATACGTCAGTAAAGAGTATGCCTCATTAAAGCCTCATCCGATAAGAGGAGAAGTAATGTCATCGCTGTTTGCAATATATTCAAGCGTGATGTCAATGCTTATTCAGCAGCTGGTATATACGGTAATATTCACCGTGCCGATGTCAGTAAACTACATATTGGATTTAAAGAGCGCGAAAGCGCAGAAAATACTACCCGCGGAAATTCCCGCAGAAACCGAAAAGGAGAATAACTGATTATGATAGAGAACGAGCAGGCGGAAGAAATACTTTTGATTCTTGACGACAAACTTTCGAAGACAGTAAGCGTACTTAAAGAGGAATTTTCCGCAGTGCGCGCGGGCAGAGCCAACCCCCATATTCTCGACAAGGTAATGGTGGACTATTACGGCGCGATGACACCCGTTTCGCAGACGGCGGCGATTTCCGTGCAGGAGGGCAGATGTCTCGTGATTTCACCGTGGGACGCTTCCATTTTAAAGGGAATCGAAAAGGCCATTCAGCTTTCGAATATAGGCATACCCCCGACCAACGACGGCAAGGTTATCCGCCTCGTTTTCCCCGACCTCACCGAGGAGAGAAGGCGCGAGCTTACGAAGCAGATAAGAAAGACGGGCGAGGACTCGAAGGTTGCGGCGCGCAACTGCCGCCGCGACGCAATGGACGGCTTGAAGAAGCTTAAAAACGACAAGATTTTGTCCGAGGACGAAACCGCCGTCGTTGAAAAGGAAGTTGAAAAAGCCGTATCCGACGCGATTGCGCAGATTGACAGCGCGGTTGCGGCAAAGGAAAAGGAGATAATGACCGTTTAACGGGATTATGGAAAACAATAAACTGCCCGTGCACGTCGGCGTCATAATGGACGGCAACGGCAGGTGGGCCAAAAAACGGCTTATGCCGCGGAGCGTCGGACACAAGTCTGGCATGGACAGAATGATTGCCCTTGCCGAGCACGCGAAAAAGTCGGGAATAAAATATCTTACGGTCTACGTTATGTCCACCGAAAACCTTGCCCGCCGTTCGGCTGACGAGATTGAAGGGCTTTTCGGACTTATAAGGAAGTATTTTACGGTGAACGTAAAAAGACTTTTCGAGCAGGGCTCGGGCATAAAGATAATAGGCGATATTTCCGCACTGCCGCAGGACGTGGTAAAAATTTTGACCGACGCGGAAAACTTATCGCCAAAGAACCCGGACTTTACGCTGGTTTTTGCGATAAATTACGGCGGCAGGTGTGAAATCGTAAACGCGGTGAATAAAGCCGTTGAAAAAGGCGAAAAAATTACCGTAGAGCAATTCGGTAAACTTTTATACACGGACGGCGTTCCCGACCCCGACCTGATAATAAGAACGGGCGGCGAGATGCGGCTTTCGAACTTTCTGACCTATCAGTCGGCTTATTCCGAGTTGTATTTTACCGACGCGCTGTTTCCCGATTTTTCGGACGCGGAGTTTGACAGGGCGCTTGCAAGCTTTGCCGCGAGAGAGCGGCGATTCGGCGGAGCGCAGTAAAAAATAAAGGCACGCTAAATGCGTGCGTTAAGGAGTTTTATGCGTAACAGAGTAATTACGAGCGTTGTATACGTTTTAGTCTGGATAGTGCTGTGCGCTTTGAAGTGGCTTATCCCTACGTGGGGCGGGCTGGGCTTCGACGTGCTGTTCTGCGCTATTTCGGTGCTGGGCTGTCTTGAAATGCTCCGCGCCGTCAAGGGCGTGAGCTATTCGCAGAAGGTTTTAACGACGGCGTTCTGCGCGGTTGCCGTGCCTTTATTCGTGGCAACCCAGATGACTATGGGCAGCGGATTTATCGCCGTTGCGATTGCCTTCGCGGTATACGCGATTGCGCTTGCCGCGTTCAACGTATTCAACTACGGCGTATGCACCGTCAAGGGCTCGGCGTTATCGCTCTGCATTATGCTTTACTGCGGAGTACTGAGCTGCGTGCTTTCGGCGGTCAACCATCTTGAAAACAATTCTTTGGCCGCGGTAATCGCTATGTTTATGATTATAGTGTTTGCCGACAGCGGCGCGTATATTTTCGGCTCGGCGTTCGGAAAGCGCGTGCCCGCGAAGCTTGCACCCAAGGTAAGCCCCAACAAAACCCTTATAGGCGGGCTCGGCGGAATTATCGGCGGTATGCTCGGCGGAGTTGCGGCGTGGGGCCTGTGCGTAGGTCTGGACGCTTTGAACGGCGTGATAAACTCGGACGCGCTGGGCACTGCGATAAGCTTTTCAACCGGTATCCCCGCGGCGGTTGCGTTCGTGCTTGCGGGTCTGGTAATTTCGGTATTCGTGCAGCTCGGCGACCTCTTTGAGAGCGCGGTAAAGCGCGAGTGCAATATCAAGGACTTCGGAAAGCTTCTGCCCGGTCACGGCGGAGTGCTGGACAGATTCGACAGTATGCTTTTCTGCGGAGTGCTGGTCCTTATCACGTTCTGGGTAATAATAATTTAAAAACTAAAAGCTCCTTAGGGTTCAACCTTGGGGCTTTTGTCATTAATTAAAAATTTTCGGGTATAATAATATATGAAAAAAGTTGCTTTGATAGGAAGCTGCGGCAGCATAGGCATGCAGGTTCTCGAAGTCGTAAGACGCCACCCTGAAGAGTTTGAAATAGTCGCGCTTGCGACCCGCTCGGAAAACCTGATTTTCGACAGTCAGGTTGCCGAGTTCAGACCGAGGCTTGCCGCGGCGTTCACGACCGACAGGTACAGGGCTATCGCGGTTGCCAAGTGTGCGGAAGCGGATATAATTTTCAATGCGGCTGGCGGCTTCGAGGGCCTCGAATATTCCCTGGCGGCAGTCAGAGCGGGCAAAACGCTCGCGCTCGCAAATAAGGAAAGCATAATCTGCGGCGGCGAAATTCTTTTGCCCCTCGCGCGGAAAAAGGGCGTGCAGATTATCCCCGTGGACAGCGAGCACTCGGCAATATGGCAGTGCCTCGACTTCGGTCAGAAGCCCGTAAGGCGTTTGGTCATAACTGCGAGCGGCGGACCCTTCAAAGGACAGCCCCGCGAGGTGCTGGACAAAGTTACTCCCGAGGAGGCGCTCAAACACCCCACCTGGAAGATGGGCAGAAAAATTTCTATCGACAGCGCGACTTTAATGAACAAGGGCTTCGAGATAATAGAGGCTCACGGGCTTTTCGGCGTGCCGTATGAAAATATCGACGCGGTAATCCAGCCGCAGAGTGTAGTTCACTCTTTGGTGGAGTTTACCGACGGCTCGACGCTGGCGCAGCTCAGTTATCCCACTATGCAGGTGCCCATTCAGCTTGCATTAAGTTACCCCTCGCGTCTGGATTTAGCCGTTCAGCCGATAGACTACACGCAGCCCTTCTCGCTCGATTTTCAGCCTCTCGTCAAAGAGGAATATCCTTGCTTTGCCTTAGCGTTAGAGTGCGGTCAGGCGGGCGGAGTTCTGCCCTGCGCTTTGAACGCCGCGGACGAAGTTGCGGTTGCCGCATTTTTGGAGGGCAGAATATCCTTCACGGATATTTTCCGCGTAACGGAGAGCGTAGTCAGCAAAACGCGGCAGACGGGTGTGCGCAGCTTCACCCAGCTCGAGGAAACGGACGCGATTGCGCGCACGCTTGCTAAAAAAATAATAGACGGTTTATAATGAATTTTCTTTCGGTGTCATCGGTAATGAATACGGTTCTTGCGGTCATACTTGCAATAGCGATATTGCTGGTTATGATTACCGTACACGAGTTCGGTCATTACGCCGCCGGAAAAATTTTAAAGTTTAAAATCAACGAATTCGCCATAGGCTTCGGTCCAAAACTCTTCAGACGCACTTCCAAAAAGACGGGTGAAGCGTTTTCGATAAGACTGCTGCCTCTCGGCGGATTTTGTGCTTTTGACGGTGAGGACGCCGAGGGCTTAAATCCCGACAGCTTCAACAACAAAGCCCCGTGGAAGAGGATAATAGTTCTTCTTTCGGGTCCTTTGATGAATTACCTGCTGGCGCTGCTTATGATAATAATTTCCCTTTTCGCGTTCGGGCAGATGCTGTTCAAGGTGGACGGAATCGCGCCCGCGAACGAGGGGACGGTTATCGAATACAGCCTGGAAGAGGGCGACTTAATCGTCAAAGCGGACGGCAAGGGCATTTATTTAACCACCGACCTTATGACCGCCCTGAACGGCAGGCACGAGGGCGATTTGGTGGAGATGACCGTTTTAAGGGACGGGCGCAAACAGAAGATAGAGGTGCAGCTCAGGGGCGACTGCGATTTTAAAAACTCGGGCGACACGAACAAACTCTGGAACGCGCTGGGCATAGGCACCCACCCCGAGGGCGAAGCCGTTTACTGGTCGATTTCCACGGCGACACACCGCTTCGGCTTTTTTGAAACGATAGGAAGGTCGTTCGTGTATTCGTTCAGGATAGCGGGCACGATTTTCAAAGTCTTGGGCGAGCTTCTTACGGGACACCTCGGGCTTTCCGCAATGGGCGGACCGGTTACAACAATTAAGCTTACTTCGCAGATAGCCTCGCAGAGCGTTCAGAGCTTTTTTGAAATCGCGTCCTATATAGGCGTGAACCTTGCGGTGTTCAACCTGCTGCCGATACCCGCGCTGGACGGAAGCAAAGTGGTGTTCTGCCTGATTGAAATAATTTTCCGGAAGCCCGTGCCGAGGAAGATAGAGGCAATTATCCACGCCGTGGGTTTCGTGTTGATTCTCGGCTTTGCCGTTTTAACCGATATATTACAATTCATATAAATAAAGCCGCCGAGCAAACCACACTTCCCATAGGGATATAAAAAGCGAAGAAATTCAAAATTCTTCGCTTTTTATAATTATCTGATAAATTGAAAGTTATCGTTCGTCCGTTACAAAATTCCGCACGCCATTTTGTGGATTACGCAATTCAGTCTTAAAAAAGTCAGGATAAATCTTTTGCTCGTCGTTTAGATAAATCCATTTAAGGAATTCTTTGTTGTCATCTTCCGTAAACGAACTGCTCTTCGGCTTAAAATCTTTCGGGACTTTCATATAGAAGAAAAATGATATTTCATAAATCAATTTTCCGAGATTTGTAGGCGCGTCGCCGTAGAAATAATTTTCGTGGACAAAGCCCAAACGGTCAATTTCCATTTTAACGCCCGTCTCTTCATAAACCTCTCGAACGATGGCTTCCTCTGCTGTTTCCCCGAATTTAATGCGCCCACCAACGGAATACAAATAATCACTTCTCTGATTACCGACCATAAGAAGTTTACCGTCTTTTAAGATGATAGCGCCTACACGAATATTTACAAGCCCGTCGTCGCATTGCACAGTCATATCACTTCCCATATTTTCCTCCGCTAAATTACTGTTTATCACTTTATTATTATACGACAACCTAAGTAAAAGATAAAGCAAAACGCACTACCTTGCTTGCAAGGTATAGTGCGATAGCCTATCGTTATGGACTAAACGAATAGGCTATCGCACTTTTTTGCTATTATGCATTTACTCCGTCGTGTCTATATCGACTTTATAAACGATTTGTATATCTCGTGGTTCGTCTTTGTTTTTCGGTGCGGCTCCGACAATAATTCTGTCAATAAGTTCCATACACATCTCGCGCGTTAGTTCCGTTGGGTTTATGTAACGCTTGATTTTTCTTATGAACTCGTCCACATCGGCATTAGCTTGGTTGCTTTCCGCAAGGCTTTCTTTCAACGTTTGGATTTCTTCCGTCAAAGTTTTCTGCTCGTCGGTATATCTGCTCATCAGCTTGATACAAATATCTTCGGGCATTTTGCCTTTGACTTTGTCTTCATATACGCTTTCAATCAGTTCGTCCAATTCCGCAAGCCGTTTACTTTTATGCTTTAATTCCAACTGCACCGATTTAATTTTCTCTTGTGTGAACTTTGCGTTCTTTTCAAGAAACTTTCTACGCACTGCCGCTTCGTCCGTTATTACCGCTTTCGCCTTGCTTTGAATATCCGTCAAGATAATTTCGTCTATAACGTTTCCTGCAATGTAATGGCTGAAACAGTACGCTTTACCTATTCGGCAGTGGTCGCCGCAATCGAAAGAAATGTAGCTTTTCTCTTTGAACACGGCTCTACGCATTTGCATTTTACCGCCACAGTCTGCACAGAACATAAGTCCCGATAGTGGGTGGGTAATTCCGCTACGCTTTTGCTGTCTACCACGACTTACCGATTGCTTTAACGCTTGAACTCTGTTCCAAACCTCACGGTCTATTATCGCTTCGTGCGTGTTCGGTATTACCAAGAACTCGCTTTCGTCCCTAAAAATCCGTTTGTGGTTTTTGTACGAAACGGTGGTTACTCGCTGTTGTACCAAATCGCCTTTATAGATAGGGTTATCCAAAATGGCTTTAATCGATATTGCCGACCACAACCTTAAACTACGAAAGTCGCCGTTCTTACCGAACTTTTCTTCCATATACCGTTGCGGACACGGAATGTTCTCGTCATTGAAAATATCCCTTATAGCGTTTACGGAATATCCTTTTAACCGCATATCAAACATTCGTCTGACGATACTTGCCGCAGGCTCATCTACTACGGGCAACCGCTTGTCCTTGTCCACGATAACGTAACCGAATGGGGCTTTTGGAGAATGGTATTTTCCGTCTTTGGCTTGCGCTCTTATAACGGATTTCACTTTCTTGCTCGTATTCGCCGCGTGCCATTCGTTAAAGACATTCATTATCGGCATCATTTCCATTCCGCCGCTTTCACGGTTTGCCGTGTCCACGTTGTCCTGTAATGCTATAAAACGGATACCGAATGCAGGGAATACATAATCGAGATATTGACCAACTTGGATGTAATTCCTACCAAAGCGGGATAAATCTTTCACGATAATCGTGTTGATTATTCCGTTTTTTGCGTCGTCCAATAATCTTTGTACGCCCGGCCTTTCAAACGTAGTTCCCGAAATGCCGTCGTCAACATAAACGTCGTGCAATTCCCAGCCTTGCTCGTCAACGTATTTTTGAAGAATAAGCCGTTGATTTTCGATGCTGACCGATTCGCTTTCTTGTCCGTCGTCGCGGGACAGTCTTGCATAAATTCCTACTATGTAATTTTTATTTTGCTTTGGTTTCAATTTTTACCTCCCGAACCAAAGCGACCTTTATTCACTTGGTTGTATTCTATCATATTTTTCCTCTCTTTTCAAGTGTTTCGGCGTAGGCTTTTTCTGTGGCCATACGCATTAAAACTTCGTTTATATCTTTCCCTCCGATATAAAAACTCTGTACTCTGTATTTTCTTTCCCTTATCTTTCTTACCGCCGTAGTAGAAGGGGCGGTATTGTATGTTGCAGTGTTGTTCGTGTTTATAATAGTGCTGTGCCTCCGATTAAAAATGATTAGTAATATTCAATTTTCATATTCGATTTCCTCCGCGATTCTATGCGCGTTATCTAAAACGCAACTTTATTTCTGTTTGCGTTGTCCGCTTCCTATGGGTAACAACTTCGCGTGTGTTTGTCCGAGGCTGTACCCATATGCGGTCATTTCCGTATAAAAAAGACGTGAATACTCTTTCAGTCCTTTTAACTTTTCATATTCCTGTGGACGTATTCTTCACGGTCTTTGTTTGTTTATTAAATTGTTACTTAGACCACCAATTCCGCTTTGTGTTAGCGGGCGGTTTTGGTGTGTTCTTGCGCTCGGTTGCCGTGCGCTTGGCTTCGTCCAACTTGTCCGGTGCATACTCGTTTACGAAAGCTACAAACTCTTTATACTTCTCTAATTCGGGTATGCGCCGCTCGGCTTTTTGTAATTCGTTGAAAAGGTTTTCGCGGTCTTTGTCCGTGATTCTCTTTTCTCCTTCAAGCCGCTTATACT
>JAIEAS010000289.1 GCA_029071285.1 Clostridia bacterium | reverse complement strand
TCCTCTCCGTCGCGTGTGCTCGTATATGTGTATAAGCAAACGCCGCAACGATTACGGGCAAAACCCGTTTAACCATCGTAAATACAGGTATACTTTTGTTTTCTACCGAGGGGAAGCTGGAAGGCAGGCAAAGATACACCACCGTATAAATAGCCGCGGCAAGACAGATAACGGCCGCAACAATCCACAGAATTTTTACAATCTTTTCTTCCCGTCTGAACGCCTTGTACGAAGCTTTAAGCGGTTCGCTGACAGATTCGGGCAGGCGTTTTTTCTGGCGGTAAAGGTTGTATCTTACGTCGTTTTTATAGCGGCGGCTTTCGGGCGGGAACACCTCCCAAAGCACGAAGCCAATAACTACCATTACCACCCAGATAATAAAAGGCACAAGCGCAAAAGTGTTTATGCTTTCAACCAGCCTCTCGCGGCTGAAACCGTTGCCGGACAGGTAGACCGTCCACACGGCGGTTATGAAAAGCGCGCCGCAGACTACCGACATTACGCCAAGCAAAATGCCGTAATACAGCCGTATGTTTTTTCCGGCTGCCGAATTTTTAACGGCGGTTTTTTCCATACACGCTCCTCCTCATTTCTGTTTATTTTCACAGATATTATACCATTTTCCGCGCCGTACAGTCAATAGATTTTTACTTGACAATTTTTCCATATTAATATATTCTAAACTTGATGAAAAACAGCGAATACAAAGGATATTTAAGCATCTTAAAAGAAGAACTGCTTCCCGCAATGGGCTGCACCGAACCCATTTCACTCGCCTACGCCGCGGCTCTTGCGCGCAGCGCGTTGGGCGCCGTGCCAGAGCGGGTTGAAATTACGGTCAGCGGAAACATTTTAAAGAACGTTAAAAGCGTTATCGTTCCAAACACGGGCGGACTTAAAGGAGTTACCGCCGCTGCCGCCGCGGGTATCGTTGCGGGCAAGGCGGATAAAAAACTTCAGGTTCTGTCCGAAGTAACCGAAGAGCAAAAGGCTGAAATAAAGAGCTATCTTTCGTCCACTCCCTTCACGGTCAACAAGGCGCGTTCGGAATGCGTGTTCGATATAGGCGTAAAGGTTTTCAGCGGTTCCGACGCCGCGTTCGTCCGCATCGAGGGACACCACACCAACGTTGTTACCGTTGAAAAGAACGGCGAGCGGCTGGTTGACGGAAAACTTTCACCGAGGAAGGCAGGACTGACAGAAGTATTTTAAACGTCCGCGATATAATCGAATTTGCGAACGAAGTGAAAATATCCGACGTCGAGGAGCTTATCAGCCGACAGATTGAATACAACTCCGCCATTGCTGAAGAGGGCTTGAAAAACGATTACGGCGCAAACGTGGGCAAAACCCTTTTACGCGCCTTCGGAAACGACGTGCACAACCTCGCCAAGGCGACCGCCGCGGCGGGTTCGGACGCAAGAATGAACGGCTGCAATCTGCCCGTCGTTATAGTATCCGGCAGCGGCAATCAGGGTATGACCACCGTTCTGCCCGTAGTGGTTTATGCAAAGCATTTAAACTGCGACCGCGAAAAGCTGTTGCGCGCGGTAACCCTTTCCGATTTGATTACCATTCATTTAAAGACGGGCATAGGCAGGCTCTCCGCCTACTGCGGCGCGGTCAGCGCAGGCGCAGGCGCGGGTGCGGGCGTGTGCTACCTCTACGGCGGCGGTTACGAGCAGATTGCCCACACGATAGTTAACGCTCTGGCGATAAACTCGGGCATTATCTGCGACGGCGCGAAGTCGAGCTGTGCGGCGA
>JAIEAS010000288.1 GCA_029071285.1 Clostridia bacterium | reverse complement strand
CTCTTTATAGTTTACCGCGCCCGAATAAATTTTGTCACGCGTTCTGCCGTGCACGCAAATCATATCCGCGCCCGCGCCCTCGCACAGTTTTGCAAACTCAGCGGAAATTATGCGGTTTTCGTCCAGACCTATGCGGAACTTTACGGACACCTCTTTTCCGCTTTTTTTGCAGGCGGAAATAATTTTTTCCGCAAGGGGCAGGTCGTTCAGAAGCGCGCTTCCCTCGCCGTTGTTGTAAATTTTGGGCATAGGACAGCCCATATTTATATCGATAAGTTCGAAGTCTTTTAACGCTTCGCTCTCGCAAGCTCGGCGCATAATCTCGGGGTCGTTTCCGAAAATCTGGCAGGCCTTAATCCCTGCGTAGGTCTTCGGAACGAACAGCAATTCTTCCGTTCTTTCGCTGCCGTAACAGAGCCCCTTTGCGCTGACCATTTCGGTAAAGGTAAGTCCCGCGCCGAGATCAAAACACATCTCCCTGAACACGGCGTTGGTGTAGCCCGCGAGCGGCGCCAGAAAGACGTTGTTTTTGGTATGTAGTTTGCCTATCTCAATGCTTTTTAAGTTCATTTTTAGCAAGCGCCCAATAGTAATCCCAGCGCGACGGGTCCATATCTTCTATCTTTTCGCCGTCCGCGGTTGCAAGTTTTTCAAAGACGGTAAACCTGTTAATGAACTTATCGACCGCGGCGTGCAGAGCTTCCTCGCAGTCAACGCCCGCAAGACGGCACACGTTTACCGCCGAGTACAGAACGTCGCCCGCCTCGTCGAATATTGCCTCTTTATCCTCGGCAACGCACGCGTCGATTAATTCGGTGATTTCTTCCGCGAGCTTCTCGGAGGCAGACACGGGGGATAAAAAGTCCATCCCGCACTTAGAGGAGCGCTTTCCGACCTTCTGCGCGCGCATGCACGCGGGCATATTTTTGGGAACGGCGATTACAGTATCGGAATAGCTTTTCTGACTTTTTTCCTCGCGCTTATTCTTTTCCCAGACGCCCAGAGCCTCGGTATCGTCCTTTGCCTTGTCGCTTCCGAAAATGTGCGAGTGGCGGAAAATCAGTTTTTTTATGAGCCGCGTAATAGCGTCCGCGCCGTTGAACGCGCCCTGCTCCTCTTTCATAACCGCGTGGAATGCGGCTTGCAGCAGAACGTCGCCCGTTTCCTCTTCCATATCGTAGTCGTCGCCGCGCTCGATTGCGTCGGCCAGCTCGTACGCCTCTTCAATTACGTTCGATTTAATGCTTTCGTTTGTCTGCGCCCTGTCCCACGGACAGCCGTCCGGCGCGCGCAGAAGCTTTATCATTTTTTCGAGGTCGGCGTAGTCGTAACGCTCTTTTTTGAGGAACTCGCCCTCTTCGACCGCGACCGCGCAGGAATAGTCGTATTCCTTTTTACGGTCAATCTCGTACACCTTTATTTTTTCGGCCTCGTCGCCGTGAATAAAGGTGCAGTCCGCCTCTTCGCCGAACAGATTTGAAAGAACGAGTTTTACCTGCGTTGCGATGAAATATCCGTCTATATCGTAGACTACCGCAGCCGCGCAGCTCTTTAAATTTTGTATATCGTACGCGGAAACCGCCGTGTACTGTGGGCTTTTCAGCCTAGCAAGGTTTGCCGCGTGCGCGGACTTGGAAGCGCCCTCGAAAACCTCGCAGTCCCTGTGCTTTGCAAGTATTATGCGGCAAGCCTCGTCCTCGCAAACCGCGCCGTCCACGCAGTAACAGACGCTGTATTCCTTTGCCGCGTCCGTAACCGCCTTTGCAAGCTTTTTATTAAGAGTATCGAAGTTGCGGCAGCTTTCGAACAGTTTGTCCAGCGTCTGAACTTCATAGCCTTCCATCGCACCGAAGCTGCGCGTATTTGCCGTGCGCGCGATAATTTTATCCGCCTCTTTTAAAGCCTTTTCACCGCCCTTCGTCAGCCCGTACCGGTCCGTGCCCAAGCCTATCAAGGTTATTTTCATAAGTTGCACCTCTGCCGCTTTTTTCCCTACTAATATACCAGATATTTATCAAAGCCGCAACCAAATAACTGCAGTTTGCAGCAATTGCCGCGCCCGCAATAGAAAGGTTTGTAAGCTTGATTAAAAGGGCTGTAATTCCCACGCGCAGAATACAGGTGGTCCACTGGGTTACCGTGCTCTTTATAGGTCTGCCCAAAGAAGTCAGGCACGCGGACGAGGTCTGAACGAGTGAAAGCGTTACCGCGTTCACCGCCATAATGCGCACGAGGCGAATGAGCAGGGTTTTTTCATCCCCCGCAAGCGACGAGAAAATGAGCTTTACCGCAAGGGGCGCAAACGCGAACAGACCGATTGCCGCGGGCAGTGAAATTGCAAGGGTTATTAAAATGGATTTATACGCCTTTGCCTTCGCGCCGTCGATATCGCCCTGCTCGGCAAGCGGCGTTATCTGAGGAACGCTTGCCGCCGCAAGTCCGTAGGTTACGGATACGGGCAGATTTATTATCGTAACCGCACAGCCGGAAAAAATGCCGTATAAAGCCGTCGCATTGTCGGCAAATTCTTTTAAAAGCCGAACCGCGACTATGCTTTCCAGAAGCTGACTCGCGGGCATTGCAATCGCCGTCAAAGTCAGTGGTATCGTGTATTTTATTATCGCGGAATAGGGCGCGGGCGCAACCTTAAACAAAGGCCCGCGCGCGCGGCTTTTCATATACCACGCGACGGCAATTACCGTTGAAATCACCTCGCTCACGGTTACGGCAAACAGCGTCGAAGCCACGGCGAGGGGCATATTGCTCCGGAAATAATATGCAAGCCCGCAGCCGATTGCAACCTTTATCACCTGCTCGGAAATTTCGGTAATTGCCGTGGGATACATATTTCCCCTGCCCTGAAAATAACCGCGCACGACCGACAGCACGGACACGAAAAATACCGAGGGACACAGCATTACGCAGCATAAATTTATCGCGCTCTCGCCCTGAATTGCCGCAAGCGGTGCGGAAAGTAGGTACATTAAAAGGGTGCCTATAATTCCTATCGCGCCGTACAGTCTGAAAGCCTGCCTCTCCGCGCCCGAACCGCTGCCCGAGGATATCAGCCTTGCAATTCCCGTAGGTATGCCCGAGGCGGAAACCGTCAAAAGTATGCAGTACAGTGGATACACCATCTGGTAAATACCCATTCCCTCGCCGCCTAAAAACGCGGTCAAAGGTATTCTGTAAACCGCGCCTAAAATCTTTGAAACGAAGCCGCCGAAAGAAATTATTATCGCGCCCTTTATAAAAGACTGCTTTTTTGAAAACATATGTAAAGCCCCGAATTGTTTCGGGGCGTTAAGTTACTCAAAAAGATTACTCGAACTGGTTTGCAAGTATGGTTGCGGAAAGCTGCGCAAGCTTGCACGCGCCCGCCTCTATTTTTGCGCCCTGCTCGCAGGAAACCAGCGCCACCGCGCCCAGACAGTCGCCGTTGCAGACGATAGGCACAATTATCTGCGCCGTTATTTCGCTGTCGTCGGCAGAGGTTATGGGCACCATATCGCCGCCCTCGGAAAGGTTTGCTATATAAGACTTTCTGTCGCGCAAAATCTTTTCCATTTTATCCGAAAGGCTTTTACCGCCGAACGAACGCTGTCCTCTGCCAGAGGCGTGGATAACTTCGTCCGTGTCGCAGATTACCGCTATATGTCCCGATAAATCGCTCAGAGATTTTGCCGTACCCTCGGAAAACTTTTCAAGCGAGGCTATCGGCGAATATTTTTTCAGCATAAGCTCGTCGCGGTCGGTAAAAATTTCCAGCGGGTCGCCCGACTTTAAGCGCAGCGTGCTGCGTATTTCCTTGGGAATTACCACTCTGCCCAATTCGTCTATTCTTCTTACTATTCCTGTTGCTTTCATACTTCTCCTTAAATTATCGCAAAAACGCTTACAAAAAGTATGTGAAAACAGCCCGAAGTTATGCGCGTAAAATGAATGACAGAAAAAATTTTATTTTATCCATTTCCTGTTCGGCACGGGTTTGCCGTGTCCGAAATAAATCGTCCTGCCGCCGAGCGCGCTGATTTTTTTTGCGCTTTCAAGCATTTCCTTTTTATTATGGTAAAGCATCGATACCGTCGGATAAAACATATTCATCAACGCATCGCCGACTATCAGATGCCTGTTTTCTACGTCGATTCCGATTGAACCGTCCGTGTGTCCCGGCAGCGATATAACCTTTGCATTAATTCCGTAATCTGTCAAACTGTCGCCGTCGTTCAAGGTTACGGCGGGCGTAAATTCCCGCATAGCCCGCCTTGAAAAATCTTTTAGCGAAACCGACAAAACTATCTTCCCCGGCAAACTTTCGGCGGTAAGCTCCTGGTTTGTATTCGATTTAATCAGATTGCAGTCCCTTTCGTTCATTCCGACGGGAACGCCAAAGATATCGGACAACCGCGCCGCGTTTTCCGCGTGGTCAAAATGCGCGTGCGTCAGAACTATCAGCCTTATACGGTAAGCTTTGCAAGCCTCGGTAACCTTATTTATATATTCCTTTTTCCCCGTATCGACGAGTATTGCGTCCGCGCCGTTTTCAACGATATAACAATTACCGTTTCCGCACTTTATCCTGTGGATTTCACTCATTGCTCTTCTCCATGTTATTTAAAAAATAACGGCGCGGTATGCTCCGCGCCGTAGTATTTTTAGTCTACCTTTTCCCAGGTGGGTTCGGGTTGTTGCTCAACTTCCTGAGGTTTTTCGGGTTCGGTTTTAGGAAGCTCGGGGTGCTTCATCTGCTTAGCAAGCCAGTACTTTTGCAGGAAGATATAGCCTATGCCGAATATCACCATAAATATGCACCAGAACTGCGAAGGAGTTATCGCCGTGCCCGCAAACGCGCCTCTGTCGTCGCCGCGGTAAAACTCGATTACGAATCTCCAAATGCCGTAGGCAACGGCGTAGAGCCCGAAGTTATAATTGAATTTATATCTGAAATACAAAAACGCCATCAGTCCCGCAAGCGCAAGCAGGAAAGCCATTTCAAACAGCTGCAGCGGCACAACCTTCACGTCGGATACGTTCATTCCCAAAAGGTTGCTGAAACCGTCCGCGCAGGTCAAGCCGAAATCGGGGTCTGGCTTGCCGTAGCAGCAGCCGCCACAAAAACAGCCGAGACGTCCGAACGCGTGCGCAATACAGATTGCAATGGGTATAAACGGAAGCGCGTCGGTTAAAGTTGCGTTGAATTCGGGCTTTAACCACTTGTATTTCGTTCTGGGATGAACGACGTATATATAAAGATTATATATGCCGAGGAAGCTTACGACGCCGCCGATAAGTCCGCCGATAAAGGTCATTCCGCTGAGATGGAAACCGCCCGAGGGATTTGCGATATAGTTGTATACCGACTGGAACAGCATAGCGGCGAAAATTCCGAACGCCGTGCCAAAAATTCCGACGAAAATAATAAGGTCGGCGGAAGCGTCGTTGAACTTTTTCTTTTTCATCGTGAAATACAGAAAAAGAAAACAAAGTATTATTCCGACCGCAAGGCATATTCCGTAGAGATATACGCCTCTGCCGAAAATTTTAAATATAGGTTGAGGATACATTTCAATACCTTTTATAAATTTACTGTCTTCATTTTACTATAAAATATACGGTAAGTCAAGCCGTTGACGGACAGTGTGATTTTACTGTTTTTTACAGACGAAAATTTTATCGCCGAGCGGTTTCATAAATCTGTTAAACAACCCCGCAATCAGCCCCACGCAGACGGCGGCGGCAGCCGTGCCGAAGTATACGCTGTCGGTATACAGAGTTTTAAGGAAGATAAACGAAAGCGCAACCGAAATCAGTACCAGAGTCACGTCCACGATTACCTTCATAAACCTGAACGTAATCTTGTTCTGCACCTGACAGAGCGCAAGCGCCAAGCCTTCGCCCGCAAGGGTCATAACGCTCGCCGTGACTTCCATACTCACGCCGAACGCGACTAAAACTATGCCCGCGATGCAGATAAGCCAATTCTGCCACGACAGCGCCGCAGAAAGTCCCGTCGGCAATACAATTCCGCCGAGGCACCACTCGGCAAACTGGCAGATATAGCCGAAAACCGCACACACGGTAATCTGCAAAAGGTTTATCCATTTGAATTTTTTGCGCAGAATTATAATCTGCAACAAAACTATTAAAGCGTTTACTATCGTTGTCGATATGCCTATATCAAGCCCCGCGACAGGCTTTAACACGAAGGGTATGCTCGATATGGGCGAAGCCCCCAGCGCCGCCTTTTTTGAAAACGCAACGCCGAACGCCATTATTATAAGTCCGACGGTTAAAAACGCGTATCTTTTAACGTATTCGATAACGGTCTCTTTACTGACGCGCCGCTTTGCGGTCTGCACTCCTTCCGCGCTTATCTGCGTATCCGCCGCAGCCGCAGTTTCGCTCTCTTCTTCTGCTTTTGATTCTTCTTTATCTTCTTCCATTTAATTCGCCTCTTTCAACAGGTAGTTTAGCACTAAAAAAGCTGATAGTCAAACCGATAGCCGCCCGACGGGAACAGTCGGGCGGCTTATTTTATAATTATTGTTCAGTAGTTATATCAGTTGCTCTCGCACGGTTATCGGGCTCGGGTTCGGGCTTCTTTTTGGGGAATTTTCTTATATGCAGATACCAGAACGCCAGGGCGATAAACATAC
>JAIEAS010000287.1 GCA_029071285.1 Clostridia bacterium | reverse complement strand
GACATAAACAATAATACTGATAATATTCCAAAATTAGATAATGCTGACTTAATTTTAAAATACAAAAAACTTTTAGATGAAGGCATTATAACGCAAGAAGAATTTGATAAGAAGAAAAAAGAACTTTTATAATTAAGCACTGTGCAATTTATTTAATAACCGCAGTTCGATTTTGTTTCCGAACTTTGTGCTAAGCGCAATCTTAAACAATACCAATAGAGTTGGTTTTTATGTTACACATAAAATAAGCCCGACGCGGGGAGCGCGTCGGGCGTTAATTTTTAATTATTTATCCGTTGATTTTGTTTTTCCGCGTTTGCCGCCGGTTACAAGCCATAAAAGATAGCTTATAACTATCAGCACCAGAATCACCACCATCAGAACTATCAGCACGGTTTTTACGTTGTTCTTTTCGGTGTGGTTTGCGTCGGGCTTTTCGGTCGGCTGTTTGTCGTCGTCGACGTTGTCGCCGGACAGCAGTCCCGATATAACGTAGCCCGTTACCGTTTTTCCCTCTTTATCGGTATAGGAAACTTCGTAAAAGTCGGCTTCGAGCACGTCGCTTTTAAGCTTGCGCTTTACGTCTACTATCACGGTATCGTTGCCGCGGTAGAGGGCGTAGCCGCATTCCATAACGAAGGGGGAGGCGTATATCGCGTCGCCGAGAAGCTGAGCCTTGGTAAATTCCGCGTCGGTGAAGTAATCGCCTTCGTCCTCGGTTACGTTGGTTTTAAGAGTGATGTAGCTTTGCTTTCCTATTGAAACGAGTGCGGCGTTGCCGCTGTATCCGAGCAGAAGGGCGGGGGCGTCTTCCAGAATTTCAGCCGTTTCGCCCGTTTTGAATTTATCGGTGAGAGCCGAGGATAAGTCCACTTCGGTCATATACGCGCCGCTCGCTACCGTTACGAATCTGAGAGTGTAGTTTTTTAAGATTTCGGCGGTGTTTCCGACCGATATATTTTTTGCGGGCGAATAGTCCACGTACTGCATTTCCGCGGTCTGCATATCGGCTTCCGAGAATTTGCACAGCTCGTTGCCGCTGATTGCGTATATATAATCGCCGTATTTTTTAAGACCGGAAAAAGTTCCGTTTATTTTGGTTTCGCCCACTTCGGCTTTGTATACCGTGATGCCCGCTTCAACTATCGTATAGGTATAGCCCGTAGCTTCGTTTAAAAGAAGGTTTTTCGACTGGGTTAAAGTAACGCCTTCGGCTTCGGACTTGTCCGAAAGGGAGTAGACCTTGCCGTTGCCGTCCGAGTAATAGAACGAGCCGTTTACGCAGTCGATTGAAGTTACCGTAACTTCGAAATCGCCGTACTCGGTGAGCGAGCCGTTTTTGTAAACGGGCTTTTCGCCGCTTTCGTCTAAGGTTCCGACCTCGTAGACCTTTACGGTGTTTCCGTCCACGAACGCGAACGCGCCGTCGGACACCGCGTAGTCTTTAAGCGAGGAAAACTCGAGCGTAGACGTGAAGTCGCCGTTTTCGGGATACTGCGTTTCCGCCGCAGCCGCGTTTGCCGAAATTCCGCCCGCCAGACTTACCGATAATAATAATGCAGTTGAAATAAATGCTAAACGTTTCACGATACGATTATACCACACCTGTTTTTTATTGTAAACTGTTTTCGTTTTACTCCGCGTCCCAAAAGGGCACGGATTTTTTTGTTGAAAATTTTAAATTTATTTTTAATTTGTACGTTTTAAGTCATATTTGGCGTTTATAATAAAAGCGAACAATCGTTCGGATAATGTTTGAATACCGTTCGGATTGAGAGGTGAAGAGAGGTGAAGGTTAAAAGAATATTGCGTTTTTATTATTGCGCGGATAGCTTAGAGCGCGCGTTTGACAATCTTATTTTAAAAATCGCGTCGTCTTACGACGGAAGCGGTTTCGATAGTGCGGATAGATTATGCCGAATTATCGGCGAAAAGAGCGAGCTTGCCGCGCTCTGGGATTATCTGGACGGAATAATTTCCCGTCTGCCCGAAGACGACGGGGCGGCGCTGGAAGAGTACGCGCGGTTGCGCTGCGGCATAAAGAGGCTATCTTGCGAGCAGATTAAAAGGCTGCGCCGCGCGGTGATTAAGTTCAAGCGCAGGGCGCGCAGGCTCGATTCATTTAAAAAGGGCATTGAGCTTGCGGGGAAATACTACTGCCTTATGTCCGTTTGAACTTGGCGGTTTTGCCCGTGAAGTAGAGTATCAAGAGGGACAGTCCCGCGGCGGCGATAAGCACTATTACGATAATAAGCTTTACGTTCGCGCCCTTGCCCTCTTTGGGGGTCGGTTCGGCGGGGAGTTCGTTTAAGGGATAGTCCTCGTGCGCGCCGTTCACGTAGCCGTACTTGCCGTTGTAATACACGTAGGAGTACGCCTCGTTATCCCAGTATAAATTGCCGTAAAAAACCGCCTCGTCGTTCACTTCGCCGACGGTCGGCAGAAAGGTGTTGCCGAGCTCGTGCCTGAACTCAACGGTTATAAGCTTGTTTAGGTAAACGCTTTTGGGCGGCTCGTCCACTAATGTAAGCCCCGCTTTGCGGCAGAAGCCGCTGAGCGCGTTGTAGGCGCCTGCGTCCTCTGCGTATCTTACCTGATACCAGTCGTCCTGTACGTCGAGCACTTCCACGCAGTAGGTATAGGGAATTGCGAACATGGCGTGGGCGTCGTCGATATTCTCGTAAAAGTACACGTTGCGCGTGGTGGCAATCGCGTAGTGCGCGGAAGATTCTCCCGTCCCGACAAGTGCTGCGGGGCGGGAGGGGATTGCGAAACATAGTGCAGCCAGAAGGCAGCATACGGCAAATTTTGCGGGTTTCATAGCTCAGCAGTATAGAGTATGCGGATGCGAAAAAACATAATTATTTTGTCATAAAGGGTCTAATGTTAAAGGAAGATATTTTAAAACGGCTTGCGGAAATCGAGGGCGAGCTTAAAAAGAGGAAAAACAGCGAGCTTGCAAAATACAATACGGGCAAGCGGCATAAAAAGCAGATTGCTTTCCATAAATGCAAAAAGCGCAACCGCTGGGTGTTCGGCGGCAACCGTTCGGGGAAAACCGAGTGCGGAGCCGTGGAGTGTCTGTGGATATTGAGGGGGATACACCCCTACCGCAAAAACAGGAGGGACGCCTTCGGCTGGGCGGTGTCCCTTTCGACGCAGGTGCAGCGCGACGTTGCGCAGGCGAAGATTTTGAAGTACCTGCCCGGAAGCTGGATTGCCGATATAGTTATGCTTTCGGGCAGGAGGGACAGCCCCTCGGGAGGAGTTATCGACCAGATTAAAATAAAAAACGTCTTCGGCGGGATTTCGACCTTAGGCTTTAAAAGCTGCGACCAGGGTCGGGAAAAATTTCAGGGTTCGTCGCTCGACTTCGTATGGTTCGACGAGGAGCCGCCGCGGGATATTTACGAGGAATGTTTGATGCGCGTTATGGACAGGCGCGGCGACATTTTCGGCACGATGACTCCGCTTAAAGGCAAGACGTTTATATATAACGAGATATATCTCAACCGCAAAAAAAATCCCGAAATATGGCACGAGTTTATGAGCTGGGAGGACAACCCCTTTTTATCCAGAAAGGAAATTAAGCTGCTTGAAAACGCGCTGGACTCATCCGCGCTCGACGCGAGAAGGTTCGGAAAATTTTCCGACGGGGCTGGGCTCGTATATCCCGAGTTTGACGAGAGCGTTCACGTTGTAGAGCCGTTTGAGATTCCGCCCGGGTGGCAGGACAATATTTCGATAGACCCCGGACTTAACAATCCCCTTTCTGCGCACTGGTACTGCGTGGACTGGGACGGGAATATCTACGTAGTAGCCGAGCATTTTGCAAGCGGGAAGGATATAGATTTCCACGCGCAGGCGATTAAAAGCGTGAGCGAAAAGCTGGGCTGGAAGACCGATTCGCGCGGAAGGGTGTGCGCCCTTATTGACAGCGCGGCGAACCAGAGAACGCTCGCCTCGCCAAAGAGCGTATCCGAGCTTTTTTACGAGCGCGGGATTCTCGTGAACACAAACGTTGACAAGGACGTTTTTTCGGGGATTGCGCGGGTCAAGGCTTTTTTAAAACAAGGCAACGGCGAGGGGAATATCTATATCTTTTCAAACTGCGTCAATATGATTGAGGAGTTTAAAACCTACTGCTGGGCGGACGGCGACACCCCCGTGAAGAGGGACGACCACTGTATGGACGAGCTGAGATATTACATTATGACGCGCCCCCGCCCCGCGGAGAGGACTGTAACCCTTTCGCCCGTGGCGCGGGATATACGCAGAAGAATTAAAAAAATGAACAGACGGACGGAGAGCTGATTATGGAAGAGGAAGTTAAAAACGCGCTGAAAAAATGCGCGGTGGGATTCGGCACGAGCGAGGTCGTAGAGGAATTTTCGGTCGAGGACGGGGAATTGAAGCTCGTCAAAAAAAAGGTAACTAAAAGGGACGTTCCGCCCGATATTAAGGCGGTAAAGCTTTTGATGGACGACGGAAACCTCGGCGATATGGCCGACGAACAGCTCGAAGAAGAAAAAAACAATTTAAAAAAATTATTGGAGGATAAAAATTTTGGCTGAAACTTTTACTGAAAAAAGCGCGGAAGAAAAGCTTGTTGAAGAGGTTGAAAACGACTTTTTGCGCAGACAGGAGGAGCGGAGAACGATTGAGCGCGGCTGGCAGCTGAATATGAATTTTCTGTGCGGCAACCAGTACTGCGACGTCAATTCCGCGGGCGAGATTTACGAGGAGGACAAGCAGTACTACTGGCAGGCGCGCAGGGTGTTCAACCACATTGCGCCGACCGTGGAAATACGCTGCTCGAAGCTTGGAAGAATCCGCCCGTCGCTGACCGTAAGGGCGGCTTCGGACGAGGAGCGCGATTTGCACTCGGCTTCGCTCGCTTCCGCGATACTTTCCGCAGTCTGCGAGGAAGAGGACCTGGACGGAATAATTTCAGACGCGACTATCTGGTCGGAAACCTGCGGCACGGCTTTTTACAAGGTTTTATGGGACGGCACTGCGGGTAGCGCGGTCGGAAAAACGGAGGACGGAAAAGAGGTGAAGCAGGGCGACGTTAAAATCGCCGCCGTGTCCCCCTTTGAAATTTACCCGTACTCACTTTGCGAGGAAAAGCTTTCAAGGCAGCCCTCTGTAATCCACGCGAAGGCGATGCCGGTGCAGGATATATATTCCGCCTACGGCGTAAAGCTTGCGGGCAAGGATATCGAAGAGTTTACCCTTTCGCCTTACTCTGCGGCTTCGCACGCGAAGGGCGGCGCGCCCGAACAGAAAACAACCCGCCACGGCTACGAGCTTGTGATAGAGAAATACGAAAAGCCGACCGAAGACAAACCCGACGGAAGGCTTACGGTGGTTGCGGGCGGCAGGCTTTTGTACGACGGAGTACTTCCTTATATAAACGGCGACGGCGGCGCGAGGGACTATCCATTTATAAAGCAGACCTCAATTCAGCTTGCGGGCAGTTTTTTCGGGAAGAGCGTTATCGACAGACTTATTCCCGTGCAGCGCGCGTACAACGCGGTCAAAAACCGCAAGCACGAGTTTCTGAACAGAATTTCTATGGGCACGGTTGCCGTTGAGGACGGCTCGGTGGACGTGGACGAACTGTGCGAGGACGGGCTCGTTCCCGGCAAGGTTATAACCTACCGTCAGGGCGGAAAACCGCCCGAAATGTTGACGCTCGGCTCAATCCCCTCGGGCTTTGCCGACGAGGAAAATAAGCTTTTAGACGAGTTTGCGCAGATTTCGGGAACGGGCGACCTCGTGCAGAACGCGGACAGTTTTGCGGGCGTAACCTCGGCGACGGGACTGCAGATTATTATCGAGCAGGACGACGAAAAGCTTGAAAACTCGTACCAGCAGATAAAGCGCGCGGTGAAGAGTATCGGCAAGCAGGTGCTGCGCTTGTACCGCCAGTTTGCCTCGGACGTGCGCCTTTTAAGGTTTGCGGGCGAGAACAACGTTTTAAATCTGTACTACTTCAAGGGGAGCGACATATCCTCGGACGACGTCGTTCTGGAAGCGGACAGCGACGCAAATCTTACCGCGGCGCAGAGGCGCAACGTCATTTACGAAATGCTTGACAGAGGGCTTTTTGCGGACGAAAACGGAAAGCTTTCCGCGGTTACGAAAAACAAGATACTCGAAATTTTAGGTTACGAAAGCTTGTCGGGCGAGAGAGATTTAAGCGCGCTGAACCGCGCGAGAGCGGGCGAGGAAAACCTTAAAATGAAGAGCGCGGCGGCGGAGCTGAAGGCTTACGACGACCACGCCGTTCACATAACCGAACACACCGCCTTTCTGCTCACCGAAAAGCTGACGGACGCGGCGGAAAAAAGAATATGCGCACATATTGATATGCACAAGCAAAAACTCGAAGAGGAGAAAAAGAATGAAAACTGAAAGGGCAGGCGCGCAACCGCGCTTTATAATACCGACTGAAATAAAGGAGGCTGAATATGGACAATCTTACGCAAACTGAACAGGTTACGGCGGACACCGCAGTGGCGGAAAAGGATAATGCCGCGGCGGAACTTGGAAAATTCAAGGACGTGCAGACCCTTATGAAGGCTTACTCCGATTTACAGGCCGAATTCACCCGACGCAGTCAAAGGCTTGCCGAATTGGAGAAGGAGAACAAGGCGAAAGCAATTCCCGACGGGGAAGAGGCTTCGCCCTCTCATAGTGATGAGGAAAAGCTTATAAGCGCGGCGCTTAAATGCGAGCGCGTAAAGGACGCGGTTATCGCAGACTATCTCAAAAGCGTTTCGGCGCCCAGGGCGGTTCCGTTAATCGTCGGAGGCGGCGGCGTGGCTGCCCCGCGCGTAGCTCCCAAAACCGTAAAGGAAGCGGGGGCGCTTGCACAGCAATTTCTTAAAAAATAACAAGGAGAATACAAATTGATTACATTACAGAATGCCGACTCGGCTTTAAAAGATTATTACCTCGAAGCCGTTACGGCGCAGCTCAACGAAAATTTATCGCCCTTCTTTTCGGCGATTGAAAAAAACTCCGCAAACGTCAGCGGTAAGGACGTAAAACTCACCGTACTGCGCGGATACGCTGGCGGAATTGTTTCCGGAGCGGAGGACGCGGATTTGCCCGCTCCCCATAAAAACAGATACGCGGCAATTTCGGTGCCCCTCAAAAACTTATACGGCACTATCGAAATAAGCGACAAGGCTCTGCGCGCTTCGCGCGATTCCGAGGGCGCGTTTATAAACCTTTTAAACGCGGAAATGGAAGGGCTCGTAAATTCCGCAAAGGCAAGCTTCCAGCGTATGCTTCACGGCGACGGCTCGGGCAAGCTGTGCGCAATTGTTAAAAAGATTTCTAACACCGAAGTTCAGGTTGACGACGTGAAGGAGTACTTCGCGGGAATGCTCGTGGACTGCTCGAACGCAATGGGACTTTTCGCCGAATCGTCAAAGGGGGTTATGATAAGCGGCGTGGATATGGCGAACTCCACCGTGATTTTTGAAACCGCGGTAACTTCTTCTCTCGAAGGCGGCTATATGTACGTTCACGCGTCAAAGGACCGCGAGCTTACGGGACTTAGTGCAATTTTCGACAGCGGTACAATTTACGGCTACGACAAGAGCACCGACAAGTATTTTGCGCCCTATAAAGTGGACTGCAACCATAAGCTTACCGAAAGCGTTTTAAGCGACGTTCTGGACCATATGGAAGAGCGCTACAACAGCAAGATAAACTTTATCCTCTGCTCGTACAAAACCCGCAAGCTGATAGCTTCCTTGCTCGACGCGAACAGACGGGTTGTCAACACGATAGACGCGCGCACGGGCTACGGCAGCGTTACCGTGAACGACGTTCCCGTATACGCGGACAAGTACTGCCCCGACGACAGAATTCTGTTTTTAAACACCGACGACTTCGGACTTTACCAGCTTTGCGACTGGGAGTGGCTCGAGGACGAGGACGGCAAAATTCTTAAACAGGTTGCGGGCAAAGCGGCTTATTCCGCAACCCTCGTAAAATACGCCGAGCTCATCTGCAGAAAGCCCTGCGGTCAGGCGATGCTTTATAACGTGCATCCCGTGAACGGAACTTCTCCCGCTGACGGCGACGGCGAGTAACCCGAAGACGGGCGGGAGGGAGGCAAAAGGAGTATTAATGAAAGTTAAGGACATTGTCATAACAACCCTTAAAATACTCGGGCGGAACGATCTGGCGGAAAAGCTTGCCGAGGACGGTGAGCTTGAAGGCGGCGAAAAAGATACCGTAAACACCCTCGTTCACTGCTTCAACGCGGTCGAAGACGAAGTTGCGCGCTGCTATATTCCGCTCTGCGCGGCCGAAACGGTGAAAAGCTATTACGGCGAATTTAAGTTTTCGCAGTTAAACCACACGCCCGTGAGAATTACGGCCGTAACCTCGGGCGGAGCCGCGACCTCGTACAAGCTTTACCCCGAATACATAAAGGCGGACGCGGCCGAAATCCGCGTTGAGTACGACTACGCGCCCAAGGTCAAGGATATCGACGGCGTGAGCGAGTTCAACTGCGCGGCGGGCGTGTATCTGTTCGCCTGCGGAGCCGCGGCGGAGTACTGCCTTATAAACGGCGAAATTCAGGCGGCGGAAGCGTGGGAGAGCAAGTACAGACAGGAAATTGAAAGCGTTCAGCGCAAAACTTCTGCCGGCGGATATATCCCGCCGCGGAGGTGGGTATGAGCGTAAACTTTCCCGCGGTTAAAACGAAGACGGTAAATCTTGCCGATATGACCGTTTTTCCCGTGAGCTGCCGCGTGAGCGGAAATGAAGTCGTTCCCGCGCTGTCGGCGGTTTATAAGGGCGGTGGGTTGGACGGAATTAAAAAAGCCGCCTACAGCAAGGGGGTTAAGCTGTATCTGCTGTTTGCGGACGAAACTTTGTACGTTTCGGAAAGCGGCGTTAATTTTTCACCCATTTTGGACACGGGCGAAAAGACACCTTTCGTTATGGACGTTTTAAAGGACGGCACGCCCTGCGCCGCGCTGGTTTTCGGCGGAAACGCAACTTTGCTTACCGCCGCGGGCTTCGGCGGCGTGACGCTGGGCGAAAATATTAAAGCGGGCGTTATGCACTGCGGAAGGCTTTTCGGAGTGTCCTCCGACGGGCTGAGGGTGTGCTGGTCGAAGTGCGGTATAGATGACTGGACTCAGGAGCTGAACGGCGGGGGCAGTATTTACCTCGGCGCCGACCGCGGGGCAATCCTCGGAATTTTAGAGTTCGGCGAAAATCTGGTTGCGGTGCGCGAGCGCGGGCTTACCCTTCTGGCTATGTACGGCTCGCCCGAAAATTTTTCGGTAAAGCTCACCGACACGGACACGGACGAGATTATTCCCGACACCGCTAAGGTCGCTGGCGGAACCCTTTATTTCTGCACAAAAACGGGTGTGTGCGCGTTTGACGGCGGGTATATTAAAAGAGTTCCGCACAGGTTCGAAAGCGAAATAGAGGAGTGCTATTTTGCGGAGAGCTACGCGGGCGGTTACTACTTAAGCTGTAAAACCGAAAGCTTCGGAAAAGTGATTCTGTGCATAGGTCAGGACGGCGAGAGCTATATCATAGACGTCGGGGCGGACGCGGTCTGCGTTTCGGATAAGCTGTATATATACAGCGCGGACGGGATTTACGTCCTTGAAAACGGCGGTGAATACTTGGTCATTTCCGAGTGGATTGACTTCGGCACGGGCGCGAACAAGACTGTTACCGAAGTTTACGCAAATTCCGAAAACTGCGCGGTTGAAATTTCAAACGGCGTTAGCGTGCGCACCTTCGAGGGTGTGAACGGCGCGGTCCGACCCCGCCTGCGCGGAAAAAAGTTTAACTTAAAAATTTCGGGAAAGGAGCGGCTGAAAAGCCTTACCCTTACGGCGGAGGTGAGCGTTGGAATTTGATATTATTGCTTTGAGTTCCGAGGATATAAAGGCTTTGAGCGCGGTGCAGATGAAAATGCTGCGCACGGCGCAGCAGAAGAAAAACGCGCTGAAGAGAACGGCGGAAAAGGAATATGCGACCTTTAAAAATATAGTGATGACCAACGGTATGCTCGAATCCACTTTGCCGGAAGCGAAAAGGGCGGAGCTTAATGAAGAGGTCGAGTACCAGAGCGCGCTGCTTGCGGATAACCTCATTTATAATATGAGTTTAAACGCGCCCGACCCCGACGAAGGTAAGGACGACGGCGGCGACGAGTCCGCGGGCTATATCGTGGATTACACTCTGCCCTACACCGACAGGTACGTTGCGGTGCGCAACTATTATCTTTCCATTGCGGACAGAAACGAGAGAATGGCGCTTTATTCCGCCGACGACACTGCGAGAAAATACCTCGGCGCGTACTATTCCACCTTATACGACGTGCTTTACGCCTATTCCAAATAGAGGGTTGTAAATTTATGCGGCGGCGCATTTTGCGCCGCCGTTAATTTTAAGAAGACTTAAAACGCTTTACAATTTTTTACCGTTAAGGTATAATTTTTTTTATGAAAACGGCTGACGGATGGCAGGATTATCAGATTATATCGACGGGCGGCGGAATGAAGCTTGAAAGGTGGAAGGACGTAATTCTCTTACGCCCCGACCCGCAGGTTATATGGAAGGGCGGCGACCTTTTTTCAAGAGAGGGTATTCACGCCGTTTACCGCCGCAGTGAAAAGGGCGGCGGCAGCTGGGAGATACGCAAATCCTTTCCGCAGGAGTGGACGGTATCTTACAAGGATTTAACCTTTAAGGTTAAACCTATGGGCTTTAAGCATACGGGGCTTTTCCCCGAGCAGGCGGTCAACTGGGACGCTATGCGCGGACTTATAAAAAAGGCGAAAGCCGAAGGGCGGGAAGTTAAGGTTTTAAATCTATTCGCGTACACGGGCGGAGCTTCGGTCGCGTGCGCAAAAGAGGGAGCGCAGGTAACTCACGTGGACGCGGCCAAGGGTATGGTAGAACGCGCGGGCGAGAATGCAAGGCTTTCGGGCATAGAGAGCGGAATACGCTACATAATCGACGACTGTATGAAGTTCGTGGCGAGGGAAATCCGCCGCGGCAACAAGTACGACGCGATTATTATGGACCCGCCGAGCTACGGCAGAGGACCGGGCGGCGAGATGTGGAAGATTGAGGAGTGCCTCTTCGACTTCGTGAAAAACTGCGTAAATCTGCTTACAGAAAAACCGCTTTTTTTCCTTATAAACAGCTACACGACGGGCTTGCAGCCCGCAGTGCTTAAAAACATTTTAACTATCGCCTTAAAGGACTTCAAGGGTACTATCGAGGCGTACGAGGTGGGTATTCCCACGGACGATAAAATTGCGCTGCCTTGCGGCGCGAGCGGACTTTTCACGGGGGACGGATATGCAGGATAACGAGCTTATAATTTTGTACGAGGACAACCATTTAATAGTTGTTTTAAAACCGCAGAACGTTGCCTGCTGTCCCGACGAGAGCGGCGACGACAATCTTTTAGACTGCGTGAAAAGATATATAAAGACGACCTACAACAAACCCGGCAACGTTTTCGTCGGGCTCGTTCACAGGCTCGACAGACCCACGGGCGGCGTTATGGTTTTTGCCAAAACTTCAAAAGCGGCGGCAAGACTTTCCGAGGCGATGAAAGCAGGCGGCTTTGAAAAGAGGTACCTGACCGTCCTCTGCGGAACCCTTTCCAAAAAGAAAGCCACCCTTGAAAACTACCTCAGAAAAAATTCGGTAAACAACACCGTTTACGTCTGCACGCAGACCGAAGAGGGGGCGAAGTTTGCCTCGCTCGATTACGAAATAAAGCAGGAAGCAGAGGGACTGAGCCTTGCGGAAATAAACCTGCACACGGGCAGAACACATCAGATACGCGTTCAGACCGCGGCGGTAAACGCGCCGGTTTACGGCGATATGCGCTACGGCGGCGAAAAGGCGGTGAAGGGCAAGCTTGCGCTCTGGGCGTACTGCCTCAAATTCAGCCACCCCACCACGGGTGAAAAGCTGTGTTTTATGGCGGAACCCCCTCTCGATATTTCGCCGTGGAACAAGTTCGATATAAATATTAAGTAAAAGCAAAACAAAACTGTTTGACAACGGTTGATATATATAGTAAAATGGTTAAAGCCTTTAAAAGGGTCATTTTTGCGTTACGCGCAATTATCGGAGCATCAGTATGACGATTAAAACACGTAAAATTTCAATAACCGCGCTCGTTGCGGCGGTAATAATCTGCCTTTCGGCGGTCTTGGGGCTGTTTATCAACTCTTTAAGCCCGAAGGCTGCGGGAACGGTAACGGTAAGCAACGTATTCACCGCTTCGGGCGACGCAAGCTTTATTGCGGACAGGCAGAGTAACCCGTCCGAGGAAGCGGGCGCAGACGAATACGTTTACTACACGGCGTTCACCTTCGGAAAAGACGACGACGCAGTTTCGTACAGAAGAAATCTCGCCTACAACTGGTTCGCGCGTCCCAGCGAGGAAGTTCCCGTCGAGGGCGAAGAGGGCAAGACCGAAACCAAGTACGGCGACGTTTACGAAGGCTTCTTCAATATGGAAATAGGCTTCGGCAATACCGCGTTCGATAAATTCGTAATAAGGTTCGAGTCGCAGCAGTACGTCAAGACCAAGGACGGCAAATCGCAGAACTACGTAATTTTCTATCCCCATACCGACGCGGACAAGGTCTACGCTATGATATCCACGAAAGAGGATACCGGGCTTGACACGGACAAAGCGCAGGTTATGGGTAAAGACCATATTATAATTAAGTTTACAGATAAATACGCCAAAGATTTTACCGGCGGCTACGAGGTTTACGTCGGCAACGGCGAAGAAACCGTAAACTGCATCACGGGCAAGTTTGAAAACGTGGGCGGAAATTACGCCAAGTCTTCGACTTCGTCAACCTCGCCCGTTTATCCACTCACCTTCAGCGCGAAATTCGACGAGAAGAAAGAGGACGGGGACGACGCGGCAAAGCTTATTCTGTACTCGCTCAACGGACAGAACTTTAAGCTCACCAACGTGCAGCACAATACGACGGGCAACTATTACTACGGCGGAAACGTTACCGACGACACGCCCGCGGTTCTCTGCCTCGAAGAGCAGCTCAACTTCTTCACGCTCGGCAGCAGTATCAACGTGGACTACGCGGTTATCGACGTTCTGCGCACCTCGCCCAGAGCAACCCTCTATTACTACGTTTTAACCTACGAACAGTACACGAAGGAAAACTTCGACTATAACGACAGAGAAAATTTCAAGGAGCTCACCTCTAGCGACACCTTCTATCTCGAACCCGACAGGGACAAGTACTACCCCGAAAATGAGGTAGCGGGCACCGCGTTCGACAACGGCGCGGCGGACGAGCACCTTAAAGCAGATTTAGCGGTAAAGGTTTACTTCACGCTCACTGACGTAACCTCCAACTCGGAAACCGACTACGTTTACCTCGACTGGTACCTTGACGGTAATTATAAACTTGAAATCAAAAACACCGCGTTTATCGCGGCGGCAAAGGACACTCTCGGCGCGAAGTACAAAGATAGCGACGCGGAGAAGTGGGCGCAGATAAAAGACGCTTATCAGAAAGAAGTCGACAAGGCTGCCAAGAACCTTTCGGCAGGCTCGTCGAGCTATCTGTATCTTCCCTCGGTAGAGAGCCTCTTCGAGGAGAACGGCACGGCTTACACCGATATGAAGTACAGCATCTATTACTACGGTTCGAGCCAGCTTTCGAATACGAGCCTTAACTACAACAACCTTTCTATAAACGTAACCCGCGACGACGATTACGTGTTCACCGTATACGCAACCGACGCCTCGGGCAACAATATGTACTACCTTGACGAAGACGGTAAAATCGTCGAGTTTGCGGCAAGCGAAATCTGGACTATGTTCGAGGACAAGGACGACAAGGGTCTTGCGGAAAAACTCCCGTGGTTCCACTTCACTGCAAACTACAAGGGCGTTCAGTTCGAGGAGCAGCCCGGCACGCAGGCAACCGCTTACGTTGGCACGGCTTACAACTCGGCTTCGTTCAAAATCAACGGCATTTCGGGCTACAAGGCTGAGTACAGACTGTTCCTCTTCGACAGAGCGGCTTACTACAAGGACCACGGCAGCACGCTTAACTACTCGCAGTTCCTCGAGCAGATGGACGGCTTGTTCGACGCTCCCGCAACCCGCGGCTACTTCACCGAAATCCCCGCTAAATCCTCTCTGGAAGAAACGGATTCCGACTACGATAAATACTCGGCTTACGAGTGGAACAGCTCGTCTTTAAGCTTCGTGCCTCAGGATAATAACGCGTTCTATATGATAAGAGCGGAAGTCACCGAGGGCGACAGACTGACCGACACGATTGCCTGCAACTTAGGTATTGCGGCGTCTGTCAAAGCGAAGACTCTGAAGGGCGAAAGCGACTGGCTTAAAAACAACGTTGCGTCCGTCGTTCTTCTGTGCGTAGCTGGACTTGCGCTCGTCGGCATAGTTTTACTGCTCGTTATAAAGCCCAAGGATAAGGGCGATCTGGACGAACAGTTCGAGGCTGTAAGAAGCAAAAAGAAGTTAAGAAACAAGTAAATAAAATTCAATCCGCCCGCGGTTCTTCCGCGGGCGGATTTATTATTTGTATTTATTTAAGTTTGATTGGAACGAAAGCAAGTCAGGCGGCAAAGAAATAAAGATACGCGATTAAACGGAACGTTTGACTTTTTTTTTCTGGTGTGCTACAATATTATTTGGAATAAAATGCCAAAGGTGTACTTACGATTTGGTAAGGCAAAACTAACCGAAAAAAGGGATAAAATATGGCGGATAAAAGCTATAACGCAAACGACTTAAAAATACTCGAAGGACTTGAAGCGGTGCGTATGCGCCCCGGTATGTATATCGGCTCGACGGGCATCAAGGGCTTGCACCACGTCCTTTGGGAAATTGTAGATAACGCCGTCGACGAAGCCGCAAACGGCTACGCCGACGAGATTACCGTAAAACTCTGGAAGGACGGCTCCGCCTCGGTAGAGGATAACGGGCGCGGTATGCCCACCGACGAAAACGCCAAGGCAAAGATGAGCGGCGTCGAGGTCATATTCACTAAGCTTCACGCGGGCGGTAAATTCGATACCGCAAACTACGCCTTTTCGGGCGGACTTCACGGCGTCGGCGCTTCGGTTACGAACGCGCTGTCGGCGTGGCTGAAGGTAGAAGTCTACCGCGACACGATTTATAAAATGGGCTTTACAAGCACGTACGATTCGGAGCGCGGAAAATGGCTGTGCGGCATTCCCGAGGGACCGCTCGTGAACACGGGCGAGGCAACCGACAAGAAGGGCACGTTCGTAAGATTTATGCCCGACAAGGAAGTGTTTGAAACGGTTGACTGGAGCTACGACATAGTTTCAAAAAGACTGAAAGAGCTTGCATTCTTAAACAAAGGACTCAAAATAAATTTAATCGACGAGCGCGATTTATATAGCGTTGTAGAACCCGAAGAGAGCGAGGACGGCGAAGAGGCGGGCGAGCCCGAAATGGAGCTGCTGCCGCCCAGACCTCCCGTAAGCTTCAAGTTTGACGGAGGTCTTATAGACTTCGTCAAATACCTCAACGGCGACAGGGTTCCTCTCTATAATATACCGCTGTACTGCTCGACTATAAAGGACATTCATTTAAAGGGCGCGCCCGAGGGCAAAATTAAAATCGAGTTTGCACTCTGCCACACCCGCGACGACACGGAAAGTCTTTTCTCGTTCGTAAACAACATTTCCACCGTCGAGGGCGGCTATCACGAAACGGGCTTCCACAACGGACTTCTTAAAGTGGTCAACGACTACGCGAAGAACAACGGCTTTTTAAAGTCCAAAGAGCTCCCCTTTATCGCGGACGACATAAAGGAAGGACTGACCGCCGTTCTTACCGTAAAGATGACGGGAGTAGAGTTCGAGGGACAGACCAAGACCAAGCTCGGCAACCCCGAGGTTAAAGCCCCCGTAGAGGCGGCGGTTATTGAGGGACTTTCCGAACTCGTTGCGGATAAGACCTATAAAAATATTTTCGATGAAATAACCAAGAAAGCGAAGTTCGCCGCAGACGACAGAATCAAGCACCGCGCCGAGCGCGACGTTGCAAAGGCGGCTTCGGAAAACGACGGACTGAACCTCGTCGGAAAACTTGCCTCGTGTTCGGGCAGAAATCCCGATATGAACGAGCTGTTCATAGTCGAGGGCGACAGCGCGGGCGGTACGGCGAAGCAGGCGAGGGTAAGGCAGTTTCAGTCAATTCTTCCCCTTCGCGGAAAGCCCCTTAACGTGCAGAAAAAGACGGCGTTGCAGGCTTTGCAGAACGAAGAAATCAAGACAATGATTTCCGCGATAGGCGCGGGCTTCAACCGCTCGTTCGACGTTGAAAAAACCAAGTACAAAAAAGTAATAATACTGTCCGATGCCGACCAGGACGGACTTCACATCAGGTGCATACTTTTAACTTTCTTCTTCAAGTATATGCGCGACCTCGTCAACGCGGGCTACGTTTATATCGGTATGCCGCCCCTTTACAAGGTCTACAAAAAGGACGTAGTCGAGTACGCCTACGACGACAAGGAGCTTGACGAAAAGATTAAAAAGGTCGGCAAGGGATATCAGATACAGCGTTACAAAGGTTTAGGCGAAATGTCCGCCGACCAGCTTTGGGAAACCACTATGGACCCCGCGACGAGAAATCTTATACAGGTTACCATAGAGGACGTTACCGAAGCCGCCGCAATGATTGAAATGCTTATGGGCGACAAGGTTGACGGCAGAAAGGACTTTTTGGCGACCAACGCAAACTTCAACAAGGTTGACGGTTTTATAGACAGGGTGCGCTTTAAGCCCGAAAGCGATACGGAGGAATACTGATAATGGCTCGGAAGAATGATAACGGCAGTGTGCAGACCTCTATACCGGCGGGAAACTTATACGTAACTCCTTTGGAGGAAGTTCTGCCCCAGTCAATGCTCCCCTATGCGGAATTCGTAATTCTGGACAGAGCGTTGCCGAGGGTGGAGGACGGACTTAAACCCGTTCAGAGGCGTATCCTTTACACTATGTACGAAATGGGCTTAACGCCCGACAAACCCCATAAAAAATCGGCGCGTATCGTCGGTGACTGTATGGGTAAATATCACCCCCACGGCGACAGCTCGGTTTACGACGCCATGGTAAGGCTTGCGCAGGATTTCAATATGCGTATGACCCTGGTCAACGGACACGGAAACTTCGGTTCGGTGGACGGCGACCCCGCGGCGGCAATGCGTTACACCGAGGCAAGGTTAGAGCCTCTCGCGCTGGAGCTTTTAAGGGATTTGGATAAGGAAACAGTTCCTTTTTCATTCAACTTCGACGACTCGCTGTTAGAGCCCGATATTCTCCCCGGCAGATTTCCCAACCTGCTCGTAAACGGCGCGAACGGAATTGCGGTTGGTCTTGCAACCAACATTCCCACCCATAACTTAGGCGAAATTATCGACGGCTGCTGCGCGTTTATCGACAACCCCAGAATTTCGCTCGGCGAGATGATGAAGATTATCCCCGGTCCCGATTTTTCAACGGGCGGCTTTATAATCGCAAACGAGCTGGAGCAGGCGTACAGAACGGGCAAGGGCAAAATTACCCTCCGCGCGCGCTACACGGTAGAACAGGGCGACTACGGCAAAAAGATGATAGTCATTTCCGAACTGCCCTATCAGACCAACAAAGCCGATTTGCTCCGCAAAATAATGCTCCTTCGCGAGGACAGGAAGGACCAGCTTTCGGGAATTTCGGATATCGTGGACGAGTCCGACCGCTCGGGTATGCGCGCGGTTATCTACTGCAAGAAGGACGCGGACGTCGACGAGATTTTAAAAATACTTTTAAAGCACACCGATTTAGAGTGTACCTTCGGTATAAATATGGTCGCCATTGCGGGCGGCAAACCCAGACAGCTGGGACTTCTGGACATAATCAAGTACTACACCCAGTACCAGCGCCACGTCGTTTTGAGGCGCACCAAGTTCGAGCTTAAAGAAGCTCTTGCCCGCTGTCACATTTTAGAGGGCTTGATTATCGGCGTTCACAACGTGGACGAGGTTGTCAAAATTATCAAAAACGCAGACTCCACGCCCGACGCAAGGCGCAAGCTTATGGAAAGGTTCGCCCTCTCCGAAAGGCAGGCGCAGGCGATTCTCGATTTAAGGCTTGCCCGCCTTGCCAAGCTCGAGGTAACCAAGCTCGAAAACGAGCTCGCGGCGCTGAAGCTGCGCATAGAAGAACTCCGCGCGATTATCGCCGACAAGGACAAGCAGTGGGCGATAGTCAAATCGGAAATGCGCGACATAAAGCGCAAATACAAGAGCGAGCGCAAGACAAGAATAGTCGGCGGTGCCGATAAAATCGCCGTCAAGCGCGCGGACGTGCAGAAGCCCGTTTCGGAATGGGCTGTATGCATTACGGCTACAAATCAGGTCAAGTTTATGGAAAAGGACGAGTTCCTCTTTTCCGCAAAGCGCAAGCTCGCGGCTTCGACCAACGTTGCGCATATGCACAAGCATTACACCTTTGCCAAGACGGACGACGACTTGTTCGTATTCACCAACCTCGGTAACTGCGTAAAGCTCAACGCTAAGTACGCCGAGCTCTCCGAGTTCAAATCTGCAGGTCAGAAGCTTGAAAAGCTTGTAGAGGGCGTGCAGAAAGACGAGTACCCCGTTAAGATTTTTGCATCTTCAAAGGGTGAAATGCCAGAGGGACAGCTTCTGTTCTTCACCACGCAGGGCGCGGTTAAGAGAACGGACTGGTCGGAATACAACCAGAATAAAGTCGTGTTCCAGGCTATCAAAATGAAGCCCGACGATACCCTATTAAACGTTGAAAAGTATGACGACGACGATTACTCGACGATGCTCTTCATATCAAAAAAAGGTCTGTGCCTCAACGCTTCCAAGGACGACGTGCCCACGCAGGGCAGAGTTGCCGGCGGCGTAAAGGGTATGCAGCTTGCGGGCGACGACAGCGTGCTTTTCGCAACCCAGCACACGGGCGAGGGCGAAATTATTATCGTAACCACCCTCGGCGGCTTCAAGCGCGTGGTTTCCTCTACGGTAGACCCCATTTCGAGGGCGTGCAAGGGCGTTATGATTGCCGACATAAAGGGCAAGGGTGAAATTCTGTTTGCAAACTACGTAACAGTGCCTTATGCTTTGGCGGTAATCAGCGACGACAAGTCGGTTACGGAAGTCAACACCGAGGAAATTTCCATCGAGTCGCGCGTGTTCAAGGGCAAACCTCTTGCAAAGCTCGGCGGTAAAAATACCGTTGCGGTTTACGCATTGAAGCACCGTTCGGAATATCCCGACGGCAGACAGCAGATTAAATTTTAATAAAAAGTTTATAATAATATAAGGAGATAAAGTTATGGCTAAAATAACCAAGGACACGCTGATTGCGGATTGCCTCAGAATAAACCCCAACAGCGCCGAAATTTTGCAGGCGGTGGGTATGCACTGCCTCGGCTGCGCTCTGTCGCACAACGAAACTATCGAACAGGCGGTGTTCGTTCACGGAAACGACCTTGACGCTCTGCTCAAAAAACTCAACGAAGGCGTTGAATAATCAGTATTAACGAATTAACCGCCCCGCGCAACAGCGCGGGGCGGTTTTCCATTGTATGGCTGCGTTGGTAAAATC
>JAIEAS010000286.1 GCA_029071285.1 Clostridia bacterium | reverse complement strand
TTATTATTCACATAAATTGAACTTTGCTTTCAAAAGTCTGACCGAATATTTAAAATTATTCACAATTACATAAAAATCGGGTATTTTTATTAATTTTTTTAATAAAAATCCTTGTTTTTTGCATTTTTTAATGATATTATACAATTAACATAAAAATAAGGAGATATGATTTATGAAGAAAAAAAGCACTTTACTCGTAGTTTTGCTTTCTTTTGTATGTCTTGTTTGCGCTGCAATCGGTCTTACGGCTTGTACTGACAACGGCGACAAGACTGTAATTAAAGTCGGCGATACGAAAATCGGCACCGTAACCACGGACGGCTCAACCTACAGCGTTGAGGGCGAGGAAGATAAAGAATACGTCATTACCGCAAAAACCGGCGACGAAGTTTGCAGCGACGTTCTTATCACCTACACCGCGGGCACAAGCATTAATGCGGAAAACGGCTCGCTTAAAATTACCTATGCTAAGGACAGCACGCTGAAATTTTCAACCCTTTCGGACGAAGTTAAAGACGTAACCGTAGTTATGGAAGTATACGTAGCGCCTGTTATTCCCGAAAAAACCATTCACACCCTGACTGTTGATACCCCCGTGGTTCTGGACGTCATTGACACGGGCGTAGAAAATTACGTTTCCGTAAAATTTGAAACTGTTGACGGTATGACTTATACGGTATCTTCGTCCGTTGAGGGCGTAAAGTTTGTCGGCAAGGGTAGTCTTGATGGCAATCAGGCTCTTCCCCAGACTTTCCTCGGTTCCGATTACGTTGATTTTAATAATGTCGCAACGATTGAGCTTACCGCAGACAGCAAACTGGAAAACGTAACCATATCGTTGTCCGTTAAAACTACGGAAGTCAATCCCGGACCCGGACCCGAAGTACCTGAATACGACGCTATAACCGAAGGTACGACAGTTGTAACAACATTCCCCGATGAAAACGAGGATGGAGATCCTGCACATTATTACACCTTTGTTGTTGCAGCGGACACAACTTACAGTGTAAAGGCAGATGGATTTGTGAAAATTGGCGATGAGGCGGTTGACGGTTCTTTTGGAGAAACGACTCAAACTGTTACTCTTACGGCAGGCACTTATACGGTTATGGTTGTAGACTATCTCAATGCAGATGTTAATATCACGATTACCGCTGTTTCTTAATTTATAAAAGTTACAGTCTTGAACAAATTTAAATTTTCCGCCGCGGCGCAT
>JAIEAS010000285.1 GCA_029071285.1 Clostridia bacterium | reverse complement strand
TTCAACGTCGCCTTGATTCTTTGCAAAATCCACGTTGGAATCAATATACTTTTTGAATTCGCTGTAACGCTCGAAATATTTGGCGATGTACTCTTTTGCAGTTTTTATATCCGTTCCGATATTTTTCGACAGCCCGAACTCGCTTATGCCGTATATAATGCCAAAGTTTACCGCCTTAGCCTCCCTGCGCATTTTAGGCGTTATTTCGGATATAGGCACGCCGAACACCTGAGATGCGGTCACCGCGTGTACGTCCTCATCCGCTGCGTATGCGGCAATAAGTTCCTTGCATCCCGAGAAGTGAGCCATAAGGCGTAATTCAATCTGCGAATAGTCCGCGTCAATAAATACGTTGCCGTCGCGTGGAATAAAGACTTTTCTGATTTCCTTACCCTCATCGTCGCGTATAGGAATATTTTGCAGGTTGGGATTAGTGCTCGAAAGTCTGCCCGTGGTCGTAATCGTATTGTTGTAAGTCGTATGAATAAGGCGCGTATCCCTGTCCAAAAGCGTTTTAAGCCCCTCGGCATAGGTTGAATACAGCTTCTGATACTGCCTGTAACTCAAAATCAGCCTGACAACCTCGCTTTCGTCAGCCAAGGTTTCTAAAATTTCCGCGCTTGTGGAGTAATTCCCCATCTTATTCTTCTTTCCGGATTTCAACCCAAGCTTTTCAAATAAAATTTTTCCAAGTTGGGTAGGCGAATTTAGATTGAAAGTGCATCCGCACAGCTCGTAAATTTTATCACACAGCGTCAGAATTTTCGCCGAATAAGTTTTCCCAAGCGTTTCAAGCTGAGCCACGTCAATCTTAACGCCCGTATTTTCCATATCAAAAAGCACGTCGATAAGCGGCTTTTCTATATTATTGTACAGGTCGGTAATCCCGTCGCGCTTAATAGTTTCAATATACTCGTTATAAATCAAACTGAATGCGTAAGCAGAATATTTGTAGTCGTATCACTTCAAATCGCACAATTCCTGCACGTTTTTGCTTTCGTCAAAATAGTCGCAAAGATATTTCATTACGGAAATATCGTCCGCCTCGCATTCAGGCTTAAAGCCGTATTCAC
>JAIEAS010000284.1 GCA_029071285.1 Clostridia bacterium | reverse complement strand
TTCCTTTTAAAGTTTACAAATTTCGCAAATTACTTCCAAAGAACCGCATAAAAAAGACAAAGAGCGGGGCATCACTTTCGTGGACGGCAGATTTTATTGTGGCATAAAATTAGAGGTTGCAATAAAGTATCATCTGAAAGCGGGAATGCAGATTGAAAAATCAAAGCTGGACGAAATTCAGCTTGAAACGGAAAAAAGTCAGGCGATAGATAAAGCTATGACGCATCTTTCCGCTACGATGAAAACGAAGAAGCAGATGCGTGATTTTCTCGTAAAAAAGGGTTATACCGAAGCGGTGATAAATTACGTTTTTGAAAGACTCGAGTACTATAAGCTGCTTGACGACGAAGCCTATTGCAGGGCTTACGTGAACAGTGTAAGCGGAAAGGGCAAACGAGCGTTGGAGGCAGACCTGTATAAACGCGGTGCGGAAAAATCAGCGGTAGAGAGAGTGCTTTCCGAAATCGAAGAAAATTCGGACGAGGCTTCGGCAGTTCTTGAAAAGTATATGCGCGGGAAAGCCTACACAAAAGAAAATTTATACAAGGGCTTTAAATATCTTTTATCAAAGGGGTTCGGGTACGATACGGCAAAAGAAGCTTTGGAAAAATTCGGGGAAATCGATGAAGATTATTGAGCTTGATGTAACCGACTCAACCAACGAATACTGCAAGCGTATTGACAGCGGTGAAGATATAATCGTAATTGCAAAAAAGCAGACTTTCGGAAGAGGCACCAAGGGTAGAAGCTTCGTGTCTGACGACGGCGGACTGTATATCTCGGTGATGAGGCACAACACCGTTCCGACGGAGTTTGCTTTTAAAATAATGATCGACAGCTGCGTCGCCGTATGTGAAACGCTGCGTCGCTTCGGATTGCATCCCGTTATCCGTTGGGCGAACGACGTTTTGGTGGACGGCAAAAAAATCTGCGGAACGCTGATTGAAAATACTTTCTGCGGCGGCGAAGTAAGCCGTTCGATAGTTGGAATCGGAATAAACGTAAAAAACGTCCTTCCTCAGGAATTAAACAATATTGCGACTTCTATGAAACAGGCGGCGGGGAAGGAATTTGCCCTTTCGGACGTAAAAAATACTCTGATTGCGAATTTGCAAAACAACTATTCATTAGAGCAGTATAAAAGTTATATCAACTGGTTCGGGCGTGAAATGGTTTTAATATGCGCTGACGGTGAAATTAAAGCGGTAGCGCTGGACGTTGCAGAGGACGGAAGACTTGTCTGCGAGGTAAACGGCAAAACGGTAAAAGTAAGTTCTGCGGAGGTTTCGTTAAGACTGTAATGGAAAAAGTACTTACCAATTCCCAAATGCGCGCCGCCGACGAATATACAATCAGCAAGTTAAACGT
>JAIEAS010000283.1 GCA_029071285.1 Clostridia bacterium | reverse complement strand
CTACTAAGATAAATTATGTTCAAAATTCAAAGGACAAAACTAATGACGGGCAAAGAGTTTATTTCCGCTTGGGAAAACGGTTCAGCATCATACAAAAAAGCAGAAAACATATCACAGATTTCAATCACGTTTTTGGTCGGGCTTGGCTTGGGCTGTTTTACTGCGGCGGTTAGCCTTATTTTAAAACAAGACGTGAGCGACAGCGAGGTTTGCAAAAGAGTACACAACTCGATTATATCCGCGTTCGTAATGATTGCTTTGGCTTGGATAAGCGGCGAGGTATGCGCGTTTTGTTTTCCGACTGCCCGTTCGGAGTGGCTGATAAAAAATAACGTAAAATTATCTCGCTGTATAAAGGAAATACGCGGTTTTGCAAACGCGCCGAAGCTGAGCAGGGAACGCCGCGAGTATGAAAAAATTTCAACCGCCCTCTTTTTAGCCGCCTCGCCCCGCGACGTAAACGACAGGTATATTATGGTGATATTCTTCGGAATGTGCGCGGCGGCTATAGCAATTTGCGCGGGCTTATGCGCGGTGGAAAACGCCGACGAGTGGATAAGATATATAGTCGACGGCGGGGAATTTACTTTTAAATACGGCGCACTTATCCCCGCGGTTTTCTTTACGGCGGTATATATTGTTCTGTCCGTTTTTATCAGAAAAACCTTTTTAAAAAGAAAAGCAAAATGGATTAACAGCTTTGGTTTGTAAAACTTTGCTGCGCCGAAGAATTACCCCCGTTCTGGGCGCACCCGCCCATACGTCATTGCGAGGAGCGTAGCGACGCGGCAATCCAGACAATACAGCTCTTTTTAGGTGTTCGCTTCTGGATTGCTTCACTTCGTTCGCAATGACGGTGAGAAACGCACCCGTCCCTTTTTGTCATTCTGTCGTACCGGCGGCTATGCCGCTGCGAAGCGAAGAATCCCCCAAACAATGACGAAAAACAAAGCCCCGAGGCGTCGCCTCGGGGCTTTTAAAATTTACACTTAATTAATTTTAAGTTTGATTAGTGATTAGTAAATCAGGTAGTACCGAAATTAAGATACCCGCCCGCAGGGGCACCCTGCTTACATGAGGGCTTTGCCCTGCTTGGTTCCTATTACGGTGAACACTTCTACTTCCTCGCCCGTCTTTGCGTCAACGTAGATATAGTAGTCGTTGCCCTCGTAATTTCCGTAGAACTCGTATGCGAGAACTTCCTGTTCGTCGTGGGGGATAACGGTCAGGCGCGAGCCTTCAACGTTAAATCCGCCCATAAGCTTGCTCTTAGCATCGCTCTTGGAAATTGCAGCCTTGCCCGCGTTTCTTTCAACGTGGTTTAAAACGTAAGAGATACCTTCGATACCGGTTACAATTCCGCGCTGCTCGCAGACCTTAACCTTAACCATATCGGGGTAGTAAACCACGCCGTTGTTTTCATACGCGAAGTTAAGGTTGCAGGTCGTTCCGTTTTCGCTCGTCCATACCGCGGTCATATTCTTGTAGCCGAGGTCTGCGAGGAAATCCTGCGCGATGTCGATACATCTCTCTACCGAGAAATTGTGGTCGTTGCATTCCTTATAGCTGTCGAACATTACGACCTTGCCGCCCTTCTTCGAAATCTGCGCCATCATCTCGCCGTCGTCGGTTTTGATGGTCAGGTTGTAGCACTCTAACTGCTGTGCAACCGCTTCGCCGGTGCAGCGCACGTCGGTGGGGTTGTAGCTTTCGAAGTACTTCTGCGCAAGCTCTTCAGCCTGTGTTGCGTTGATTTCTTCAAGCTTTGCAAGGTTCTTTGCGCTTACCTTTTTAACGCTGTCAGAAAAAGGTCCGTCGTGAATTTCCTTGGGGGTTTCGATTGCGTTGTTTTCGATATCGCCGAATGAAGTTCCGAGGTTGCTTTCTCTGCCCTTCATTGCCTTAATCATATCCTTTGCCGAAGACGAAGAAGTAATCTCGTTGAGAATACGCTTCATCTCGAGGTTGGTTTCGTACATATAATTTATGCTTGCTTTCTGGCTTTCGGTGAGGTTATCCCCGCGCGAAACGGTGTAAAGCATACCCTGCGCGCTGTCCGCCATTTTGTTCACAAAGCCCGTCATATTCTCGGTCAACTGCGTTTCGATAGGCATTCTTTCGAGAACGACTTCGGCCATTTCACTTTCGATTGCGATATCGCTGAAAATGCGGACCTGCTCGTTGCGCGAGTTTGAAACTCTCGCCTTAGCAAGGTTGGTGTCAAGGTTGTCAACGATAGAGTTAAGCTCGTACAGCGACTGCGTGTGAACGCTTGCCATATCCGCTTCCATACCGTTGTAGTTAATCCAGCCGAAGGTGAGCATAGTGCCCAGCGCAAGAGTGGTTACGCCGAGGGATATAACCGCCGCAAGCCAGCCGCCCATACCGGGGGTGTGCTGTCTTTCGGCTTTGTCCGCGCGCTTTTCTGCGCGCACTTTGAGTGCGTGCTCGCGCTTTGCCTGCTTCTCGGATATGCGCGCTTCACGCTTTGCAATGCGCGCTTCCATTCTCGCTTCACGCGCCTCGCGCTTGCGGTTGATGCGCGCTTCCTTTGTTTCGTGCTTGAGCATATCCCTGCGCTCGCGCCTCTTTTCTCTGCGCTCTGCTGCGCGCTCCTTTAAGGCTGCAAGTCTGTCCAGACGCTTCTGCTTGTTTTCAAGCTTCTTTTCAAGACGCTTCTGCTTTCTTTCAGCTCTTACCTTTGCCGCCTGCAGTCTCTTCTGCTCGAGCGCTTTCTTTTTAGCAAGCTTCTTTTCGCTTACGGGCTTTTGCTTCTTTGCCGGCGTGTTTACTTTTTTAACCGTCGTTTTTGTCGTTTTGGTTGATTTCCTGGTTTTGTTTACGGGCTTTTTTGCCGTGCTTTTTTTGGTGGTGGTTAAGCTCTCGGCTTTCTGCGCGCCGCTTGACATATTTTCCTTACTCATTTTTCAGCCTCCTATATAGCGAAAACGTGTTTACCGATAGTGGTAACAGTCTGTCTTCCGAAAATCCACGAGCTGGTCGCAACCGCGGGGTTGTAGTAGTAAATACAACCGTAGGTGGGGTCCCAGCCGTTCATAGCGTCCTGCGCGGCGTTCATTGCCGTCTGGTCGGGTGTAAGATTAATCTGTCCGTCTGAAACCGCGGTGAACGCGTGCTTCTGGTAAACCACGCCCGAGATAGTGTTGGGGAACTTTGACGAGGCTACTCTGTTGAGAATAACCGCGCCGACCGCAACCTGTCCCGTGTAGCTTTCGCCGCGCGCTTCCGCGTAGATGGTCTTTGCCAAAAGGTACAAGTCCGAGCTGGTGTAGTCCGAGCCGCTCGAAGCGGTGTTGTTCTTGCCCTCGTTTTCAAGAGCCTTAACCGATTCGTTCATACCGAGCGCGGCAAAAGTGGATTTTCCCGCAATACCGTCGGCTTTAAGTCCGTTCTTCTTCTGGAACTTCTTGACCGCTTCAACCGTGCCGTTGCCGTAAATTCCGTCAACCGCGCCGTTGTAGTAGCCCCACTGCTTGAGTCTGCGCTGTAATTCTTTAACCTCGCCGCCGCTGGCTCCGCGTTTTAATACCGCAGTCTGCACGAAGGGCGCCGAGGCGTATTCATCGCTTGTGTATCCCGAGTGAGCGAATATCGCCGTCGCCGTGCCCACGGTCGCAACCGCAAGCGCAGCCAGTCCTATTCTAAGTGCTTTTTTCATTTTTCCTCCTTGCTCCGCCATGCGGCGAGCTTTTATCTATAAAAAAACAAAATTATGTCATATTTAAGCTTCGCCCCGCCCGAACTTGCGGACGCGGTTACAGCCGTTTGCAATTATTATGAATAATACTGAAAAAGTTATTCCGTAACGCTTGAAAAATTTTAAATAATAAACGGCGCGGAGCAAATTTCGCTTCTCGCTGCATTTTTTTGTCGGATTATGTCTATTTTTGTATTATAGAAAATTTTTATGATAAAATATTTGAATTTTTTGTTTCACTATGTTATAGTGTACTCGCTATCCAAAACTTAATAGCATATTTAAAGATAAGCAATTCCCATATTTGGGGTTTGCACTTTTTCTGCTTGTCTGTAATATGATAATTAGGTTTTGGATAGCACTAAAACCGAAGTGTGAATCCGGTGCGCTTCGTTGAAGCGCACCTTATTTTTTTACGGGGGCTTTATGTATTACGACAAGAAAAATTTACGCGAAGCTAAAAAACTCTGCAAAAAGCTTAAAAAAAATATAAGCCGCTTACTGATAGCCGATATAAAACAAGCTATACATATCAAGAGCGGGTTTGCAGAATCGGAAAGTCTTCTTCCGTCGGTCCTCTTTCCGAAAGAAACTTTTGTATTCCTGAAAAGGCTGATTGACGATTACAACGGTTTGCAAGATAAACTCAGGCGTGATATCAGGGATATTACCTTGTTGCTGAATGATATTTTGTCGGTAACAGAGTATGATTATAAAATCACCACGCAGGAACTTGAAACGGTTGTGAAAGGATACGAAACAAATTAGAGGTATTTTATGGAAAAAATAAGCACGATTGATTTTACCGAAGAAATTTATACCGCACTCAAAGACTATTTTATAGGTGAAGCGTCTTGCGCTATTGACGATATATTTATTACCCTCTTGGGCGGACAGAAGTTCGTTATAACAATAAAAGAGGTTTAGTCGTTTGTTGCGGTTGCACCGAAGATTGAATGTTTGGGGTTTTGCAACCAAGCAATGCAAAATAAAAAATTAGCCAAACCGCAACAATACTAAATAGCGCGGACGGTATTTGCCGTCCGCGCTTACTTATTGACTTAAAACTTTAACTGTGCTAAAATTTAAAAAAGGACGGCATATATGGGCGGTAATATGTACTATTTACAAAACAGATGGCAGCCGGAAGGCAAGGTTTTACGTTATTACGGACTTCGCAATAAGCCCGTAATGTTTAAAAACAAAGTAAAGTTAGGAAGAGCGCAGCTGCGGATAATACAAAAACTTCCGTGCGAACTGACGGAAGTTGAACTTAAAATATTAAAGGGCTTAGTCGGCGTGCAGGTCGTGGACGGAGAGCATTTAAAGGCTACGCCGAAATCCTTGAACGAGGCTAAGTTCTGCGTAAACTGCGCCGCCAACGACTTTATTATCCCCGGACTGGAATTTGACGAAAAGGGCCTTTGCCCTATGTGTCAGACTGCAGAGGAAACCAAAAATTTAAAGAGCGTCGTGCCCGTCAAAAACACCTTTAAGCGCAGCAAAAAATCGCGGTTCGACGTCGCCGTTTTCTACACGGGCGGCAAGGACAGCACCTACCTGCTGTACTATCTTTCAAAGGTGCAAAATCTCCGCGTGCTTGCGCTTACCTGGGAAATTCCCTATATGTCCGACAGCGCGAAAAGCAGTATCGAGGGCGCGAAGAAATCGCTTGAAAACGTCGAGTTCATAACCCGCAAGGTCGCGGACGCGGACTTGAAAAAAATTTATAAACACCTTTACGAACACGCCGAAAACACTTGCGCGTGCCCCTCGCTCGCGTACGTTTTATTCTATCCCGAGCTCGTCGCAAACAAAGTGCCCTACTTCGTCGCGGGCAACGAGCCCGCCCAGCTTCTGGGGCTTTACTACAACCATATGGCGCCCAGAATGGCGTACGCCTTCGGCAACAATAAAGGGCTGAATTTTCTTATTAATATAGGGCGCGTTTTAACCTTGCACCCGCCCTTAAGGAAAGGGCAGTTCCACACCCTTGCAACTATGAAGCAGCTTGCCTACGGCGACAACCCTCTTAAAAATTTAGCGGGCTATTCTAACGCTTTGGTAAGCAACGTGGTCGCGGCGATAAAGACCGTTCCGCAAATCGTAAAACCCCTTAAACGCGCAATAAGACAGTCGAGCTGGAGCGGCAATATACCCGCGTTCGTGCAGGTGGATTTCAACGATATATGCGGCGGCAGGTACGACTGGAAAAATATAAAGGACACGATAATTTCGGAGTGCGGCTGGGTTCCGCCCGAGGATACCGATAAGGGACTGCACACCAGCTGCAAAATAGAAAAGTGTAAGGAATACTCGCAGTTCAACCGCTTCTACCATATGCGCAGCAGTATGATTCCCTTCAGCGCGCTGGAAATATCGCTTGCCAGCCGCGACAAAGCTTTAACCCGCGAGCAGGCTTTGGCGGAGCTCAATTCCGCGCTCGGCTTCTCTCTGGAAGAAATACCCGAGTGCGCGGTTATGAAGGAATACATACAAAAATGAATGCGGTGATTTACTACTCGAACACGGGCGAGTGTCGGCGGGTTGCGGAATACCTCGCGGATAAAAGCGGGTTTGACTTAATTGATATTTACGATATAAAAAGTTTCGAATTTGATACCGCGGTTTTGGTTTTTCCCGTGCACTGTCAGAACATACCGCGCGCGGTTAATGATTTTTTAAAAAGGCTGAAAGTCAAAGCTTTGGTGGCGGTTGCGCTGTACGGCAAAATGAGTTTCGGCAACGTCTTATACGAGGTGCAAAAAAACTACCGCCACAAAATAGCCGCGGCGGCATATATCCCCGCGAAACACGCCTATCTTGACGAAAAGGGTTTTGAAGATTTTGAAAAGCTTGAGCCTTTAATTGAAAAACTCAAAAACCCGACCGAGGTAAAAATTCCCCGTTCGAGCAAAAATCCGCTCGCAGATATAGCGCCGCAATTCAGAAGCCGAGCGGGAGTAAAGCTTTACGCGGACGCGGCTTGCAACAAATGCGGAGCGTGTACAGCCGTCTGCAAAAACGGCGGGATTGAAAACGGCAAGCCGAATAAAAACTGTATACGCTGTTTAAAGTGCGTTGCCGCCTGCCCGCAAAACGCCCTCCGTTTTTTGTTCAGTCCCTCGATGCGAGCATACCTCAAAAAACGCAAAAAAACCGACCTTATAATTTACGTATAAAAAAGCCGCCCGATAATTCGGACGGCTTTTTCGTTTGAGCAATTATTTCTGTTTTTTGGATTTTGCCTTTGCTTCGGGCGCTTTTTCTTCAGCTGCGGGCTCGGTTGTTTCAACGGGCTCTTCAACCTTTTCAGCCGTTTCAGCAGCTTCTGCCGCGTCTTCCGTCTTGGTTTCCTCGTCAACGATTACAAGCTCTTCCTCGATTTCCTTGTTGGCGTTGGGGTCTTTGTTCAAGGTCTTGTCAACCTTCTTTTTGAATTTTCTCCAGATGACGATTGCCGAAGCGCCTACCGCGACGACTATCGCAGTCAGAGATGTGAGGAGTACGGACGTTGCCGCGGGGTCAATGTACAAAAGTTGTGTAAGTTCCATAATATCTACCTTTTAATTTTTATTTTTTGTTTTTTTGCGAAAGTGATTTCAATATATATTGCGCGCCCTTTTCGGCGGCGTTGCCGTGGTTGAAAGTATAGTCTTTATAGTATTCCCGGATTTCGGTTTTGTATTTGCTCTGGTTTTTGAACAAATCTTTTACTATATCCGCGATATTGCCCAAATCCTCTTTTTCAACGTCGACGCCCAAAATTTTTCGTATCTTTATTTCCATAGGGGTTATCCCTACTTTTTCCCATTCGGGGTTGCTTACTTTGGGTTTGGTGTTGATAAACAGCGCAGGGCGTTCGGTTGCAAAGCAGAATTCAGCCGCAATTCCCGACCAGTCTGTTATAAGTAAATCGGACGAATATATCGACCTGTTACTTGAAAAGTCAAGCTCGAACGAAAGCTGTTCTTTGTCGTAGTCCTTATACTTTTCAACAAGCTTGTTCATCTGATAGCCGAATCTTTTAACGTACTCGGGGTGGGGTCTTATGCAGATTTTATAATCCTTGCCGTAAAGCCCTTTGATGATTTGGTCTATACACGAGTCGAGTATATTGTCTTCCTGCCACGAGGGCGCAATCAGAATTTCTTTAACCTTGCCCGCTTTTCTGTTTTCGTTTTCTTTGCGTCCCGCTTCGACTAAATTATCGAGCAGAGGGAAGCCGAATTGAACGAGATTTTTTTCGGGCAGGTTTTTCATTTCCACTATTCTGCGCATTTCCGCTTCAACGTGTTTGCCCGTGCATAATATGGTGTCAAACGCGTCGAGCGCGCCGTCACTGAAGCCCATATGCACGCTTAAACTGTCGTGCGGGGCGTAAACGTATTCGATATCTTTTTTAATGAACGAACGCTTTAAATAGTACTTGTCCAAGTCGGGCGTCGTCATAACGAACATATCCGTTTCAACGAGCATCATCAGAACGGCGGTCTTTTTCAGCCCTATATAGTAGGGCTTGATTCTCGGTTCTTCTTTTGCAATGTCAAAGATAACGTCGTTGAAGTCGTTGGTTACGTAGTGGATAACAAGGTTCGAGCGCTTTAAAAGTTCGGCGATAAGCTCTTTATAGTATTTGTAAAAACCGCTCTTTTCCGAGTAGAAAACTATATGCTTGTTTACTATGTGCGTAAACTTTTTATAGTCCTGCTTCTGCCGCGCCTTCATCTGTTTATACAGCGGGTCTTTCTTGTCCATTTTGCCGAAGGCTTTTGAATCCGCCAAAGCTTTTCGGCTCTCCTCAAGCTTTTCGTAGTCGACGTATTTTTTGGGATTAATCATGAGGTTCAGAAGATACATCTGCGCGATGGACAACAGGTTGCCCGCTATCCAGTAAACCGCAATTCCCGCCGGCACGAAAAAGCCGAGATAAAGCGAAAGAACTACGCTGACCGCCATAATGCCGTACTTGTTCAGCTTGCCCTGCTCGTGTTGGATAACGTTTGAAAGGTTCTGCGTAAAGCACATCAGCCAGGACGAGAGACCCGCAACCACGGGAAGCAGGAAGTACCAGCCCAATACCTTTGAGGGTACGGAGCAAAGGTTCATTCCCAGGAAGTTCAGTTTAAAGGAAGAAACCTTTTCAATTATGCTTTCAAGATATGCGGGGTCCACTCCCTCGATCGGAGTCGAGGCGGTGATAGTGCCGTCCTTAATCGCCTGAATTACCAAAAGCTGAAAGCCCGAGTCGCCCGTGTCCGCGCCGATATAATTTGCAAGCGCGTTCGCCGTTTCGTTGGAAATTCCGAAGAGGTAACCCATCGGGTGGTAGATAATATACACGACGGCAAGCAGCAGTAAAATCTGTATTGCAAGGGGTATAAGCGACAGCATAGGGTGATAGTGCTCGCGCTTATAAAGCTTTGACTGCCCCTCTGCAATCGCGTCTAAGTTGCCCGCGTAATTCGCTTTGAGGAAGTTTATCTCGGGCTGGATTTTTACCATCAGTATCGAGTTTTTCTGTATCCACACCGAAACGGGGAACAGAATGATTTTGCTTGCAAGGGTGAAGAGTATTATCGCAACGCCGTAGTTTCCTACAAGCATCCACAGCCCCTTCATAAGATAGGCAAGCGGTAAACAAACGTAGTAAATTACTGTATCCATAGTAAGTCCTTAGCTTTTAAAATTTAAGTCATAATAAAGCGGTTATAATGTGCCGAATCCACAAGCTTCCAGTTGTCGAAATTTGTGCCAGGGCCCGTTATAGTATAAACGTATTCGAAGCATTCCTTCGTGTCGTAAGTCTGCCAGATATATTTCCTTTCGCGGGTCGGGTCGTACTCCGCTATTTCGTAAAGTCCGGTGCCGTTGTTTTCGCGCTCTATCTTTTCGGACTGGAATATTGCAGGCCAGATGTTTTCGTGCGCGACGGGCGCGTAAGACTGCTTGATCTCAGTTCCGCTTTCGCCCGACCGTTTGAAAAACAGCGCGTCGAGCTTGGGAATTCTCACGAAGTCGCGGGCGGTGTTGGGGTGGTCGCCCGTGATAATTATGGTCGCGTCCTTGTAAAGTCCTTTCTCTTTTAAGGCGTTTAAATATTCGTTGATAATCGAAAAGCTTCTTTTTACGGACGCGGCTGTTTTGCGCCTTTTCTTTTCGGGAACGGGCTTTGTATAGTCGGGGCAAACGTCGTGGCAGCCCTCTATGTGAATAAACGAAAAATTCTTTTCTCCCTTATCACCGAACTCCGCGCCTATAACATTTTCCAGAACGCTTTGGTTTTCACAGTTGTATGAGTAATATCCGTTTTCGCCCAGAGTAGCGACGCATTCGTTGAACTCGCAGGATTCAACGTCGTTAACAAGATCTTTGATAAACAGCGGCAGACAGCGGTACGCCGCGGTCGAAAGTATACTGTCTGTAAGCTTTGCGGGGCGGGTCGTTTTGTACTGCTTTGAATCCGAAATATTTTCAACGTAGTCGGGCAGGGTGTCAGCCGCATTATAAACGTAATAGGGTTGGGTGTAAAGATTTACGGAGTATCCGTTTTCGTAGAGAACGGAAAGCGTTCTGTTGTCCTTGTAAACGTTGTCGAGGTAGTCTTTTCTGAGCGACTCCTTCATATCGTAAGGCTTTTCGCTGAGCATATACGCTATCGAAGGGAATGTGTGGCCGAACAGCGAAAGGTTGTCCCTGAACCAGGTGAAGCCGTCAAGCCCGTCGTAAATGTCGGGGTTTAAGTCAAGCGCGGTCTGCGCATAGTATTCGTCGAACTGGTCGACGCAGAAGAAAATTACGTTGCGTCCGGAAGCGACCGCAGTCAATTTTTCGTCGGTTAAAACCTTGTCGTTAAAATCGGGATTTTCCTTTTTGAGACGCTCGGTTCTGCTCATAAAAACGTCGGGGTGTTTTACGGTGCTTGCCACCGGCGTGATAATCTGAGTAGCCACTACCACGATTGAAAGGATTACCGCAACTATCGCAAATATACCTTTTTTGTCTTTGATAAGCGCCAGCGCAACCGCCGCGCCGAGGACTGCAAGCCAGATAAAGGCGTCTAAAATTTTAAGTCCGATATGCACGTTGTTCGTGCCGAGGTTGTTGCCGTCAAGCGAGTCCGCGCCGAAGTTTAAAAAGGTGCCCTGCAAAAAGAACAGGAAAGACAGCGCCAGAACAAGCGCGTAACATATTCTGTAAGCTTTTTCGGGTAAGAACAAAAGCGCGCCTGCAATTCCCGCGGCGAGCAGGAATCCGAACAGTATGCAGTACGGATAAAACGATGACAGCGAAAATAAAAATTCGTCCATGTTGTTGGCGAATATCTCGAAAGGTATCGCAACAAACAAAATCAACGGCGTCAGTACCGATACGAGTAATACGGGCAATATCCGCTTTTTAATATTAAACTTGAATTGCGTCTTTTTCATTAGTGTTGCGCTTTATCAGGACATAATAAAAGTAACCGTATCCGAAGTGCGTCTTAAAGCTGACAATTATTCCCAATAACAATGGTCATAGTAGTTTTGTTCTATCAATTCCCAGTTGTCGAAGTTTTTACCCGAACCCGTTATTTTATAAACGTATTCGTCGCATTTGTTACTGAAATAAGTGTGCCATACGTGCCGTCTTTCGTTGTTTTCGGGGACCTCGTAAAGGGTAACGCCGTTATTTTCACGTTCGATACCTTCGGACTCCATTATAGTCGGCCAGATATTTTCGTGCGCAACGGGCGCGTCCGATTGTACAAGCGGCGTACCTGCGTCGCCCGACTTCTTGAAGAACAGCGCGGTACGCTTTGCCCCTTTGAGCGACGTGCGCGACAGTACGGTAACGGGGTGGTCGCCCGTGATTATTATGGTCGCGTTCTCGTAAAGTCCCTTTTCTTTCAGAACCCTGATATACTCGTTCACGACTGAAAAACTGTATGAAACGGCGGAGGTTATCTCGTTTTTCTGTTTTGCGGTAACCTTTTTTGTAAAGTAGTCAACGGACAGTTCGTGGCAGCCGTCTATATGTATAAACGAAAAGTTTTTGCCTTCGCGCGTTGTGAACGCCGCATCGGAAACCTGTTTGTAAACGGTGGCGTTATCGGTTAAATATCCCGCATAGCCGTTTTTGCCGACCGAGGTAACGCACAGGTTAAAATCGTTCGTTTTCACGCCGTATATACTGTCCTTTAAAAAGTGGGGAAGGCAACGGTAAACCGACAGTTTAATCATATACCCGACGAGTTCCATGGGGTGGGTAGTTTTAAACAGCTTTGCCTCAGAAATATTTTCTATATTGTCGGGCAAGGCGTTAGCCTTGTTGTACGCATAATAGGGTACGGTGTAAAGGTTGATGGAATAGCCGTTTTCCGCAAGCACGTTCAGGGTGCGGTTTTCTTTGTAAACGTTATCGAGATAGGGCGCCCTTGACTGCCCGATATCGTATTCGTTTTCCGTAAGCATATGCGCAACGGCAGGGAAGGTGTGACCGTATAAAGAAATATTGTCCTGAAACCAGGTAAAGCCGTCAAGATTGTCGTACAGCTTATAAGCTTTATCGTTTGCGACTTCGGCGAAATATTCGTCAAACTTGTCTATGCAGAAGTAAAATATATTACGCTCACTTGAAACGGAGGTAAGATTCTGGCAGGACAGAACTTCGTTTTTATAATCGCCGTCATCTTTTTCGAGTTGTTCCTGTTTGCTTAAAAAAACGTCGGGATGCTTCACGGTGCTTGCCATCGGCGTGATGATCTGAGTAGCCACTACTACGATTGCAAGAATTACGGCAACTATCGCAAATATTCCCTTTTTATCCTTAATTATTGCCAGCGCAACCGCAACGCCGAGAACGGCAATCCAGATAAACAGGTCTAATATTTTAAGCCCTATATGTACCGAATTCGTGCCGAGGTTATCGCCCGCAAGCGAGTTCGCCCCGAAGTTTAAAAAGGTGCCCTGCATAAAAAACAAGAAAGATAAAGCTAAGATAAGCGCGTAGCATATTCTGTAAATTTTTTCCGGCAAGAACAAAAGCGCACACGCAACACCTGCAGCAAGTAGGAACCCGAACAGTACGCAGTAGGGGAAAAACGCGGACAGAGAAAACAAAAGCTCGTCCATATTGTTGGCGTATACTTCAAAGGGTATTGCAACGAATAAAATCAGCGGGGTCAATACCGAAACGAGAATAACCGGAAGTATCCGCTTTTTGATTGTTTTAGCGTTAAACTCAAATTTTATTTTACCTTTTTCCATATTCCGCCGTCCGTATAAAATTGCGATTTTCATTTTAGCACTTTTTGAATAATTTTGTCAAACGTAAAGTGCGTATTGGGACGGACGCGGGCAAATATATTCGCGCATTTTTAAGATATTGCATATAATAAATATATCCGCTTACCGCGCAAACCAAATTTTTAATAAAAATTGAAAAATGATTTGAAAAACGCTTGATTTTTGTTATCGTATTTGATATATTAATTAAGCGTTCGGGAGCTTAGCTCAGTTGGGAGAGCAACTGCCCTACAAGCAGTGGGTCACAGGTTCGAGCCCTGTAGCTCCCACCAGAAACAGTGCGGAAGAATATTTATGCGGGAGTGGCTCAGTGGTAGAGCGTCACCTTGCCAAGGTGAATGTCGCGGGTTCGAATCTCGTCTCCCGCTCCACAAAATTCTTTCGCACTGTTTTTTTATGGCGCTATAGCCAAGTGGTAAGGCCAGGGTCTGCAAAACCCTCATCCCCCGGTTCAAATCCGGGTGGCGCCTCCAAATAAAGCCTTGGCACAAAGCCAAGGCTTTTTTATATTTTGTATATGCTTGTGTGGCGGAATAGGCAGACGCAAGGGACTTAAAATTTTTGGCAGAAAATAAATAACAGAAAAGTAACATAAAAACTGAAAACTTAACAAAAACGCATGCTTGTGTGGAGGAATAGGCAGACGCAAGGTACTTAAAATCACTCGATGTAACATGCGTAT
>JAIEAS010000282.1 GCA_029071285.1 Clostridia bacterium | reverse complement strand
ATTTGGGCTACGTTAGCGGCAACGTATGTCGCGTTGAAACGCTTTCTGGCGTAAAAACACTTGAATTCACGCTCGACAAAAAAGGCAAAGTTGCTTATGCAAAAGTCGATATGGGCGCGACAGTGTTAAACGGCGAAAAAATCCCTTCAACATTTAAGGGTGAAAAAGTAGTGGACGCGCCGCTTGAGGTTGACGGCGAAAAGTTTCGGGTAACTCTCGTTTCAATGGGCAATCCGCACTGCGTCGTATTTCAGGACCCCGATAAAACCGAACTTGAAAAAATCGGACCCAGATTTGAAAACCACGCGGCTTTCCCCGACAGGATAAATACCGAGTTCGTAAAGGTAATCGATAAAAGCACCATACAAATGCGCGTATGGGAGCGCGGCAGCGGAGAAACTCTCGCCTGCGGCACGGGCGCGTGCGCGGCGGTTGTTGCAAGCTGTCTGAACGGCTTCTGCGAAAAGGGAAAAGAGGTAACCGTTAAATTGAAGGGCGGCGAACTTAAAGTGGTTTACACCGACGAAACGGTGACTATGACGGGACCCGCGGAGCTCGTATTTACGGGCGAAATAGAAATTTAAGGTAAAATAAATTATACGGCGGTAAATATTGCATTTATCCGTCGTACGTGTTATAATAGATAAGATTAATATTCAAAGGAAAACGGTTTATGACAAAGTACATTTTCGTAACAGGCGGCGTAGTTTCGGGTTTAGGTAAAGGCATTACCGCCGCGTCGCTCGGCAGACTTTTAAAGTGCAGGGGATATAAGGTTGCTTCGCAGAAGCTCGACCCCTATATCAACATCGACCCCGGCACTATGAGCCCCTATCAGCACGGCGAAGTTTTCGTAACCGACGACGGCGCGGAAACCGACCTCGACCTGGGCCATTACGAGCGTTTTATCGACGAAAATCTGAACAGATACTCCAACCTCACCACGGGCAAGGTGTACTGGAACGTTTTAAACAAGGAGCGCAACGGCGAATACCTCGGTCAGACCGTGCAGGTAATTCCTCACGTTACCAACGAGATTAAGACCTTTATCTACAACGTCGGCAAAACTTCGAACGCGGACGTCGTCATAACCGAAATCGGCGGCACTATCGGCGATATCGAAAGCCAGCCGTTTATAGAAGCTATCAGACAGGTTGCAAGAGAAGTGGGCAGGGACAACTGCTGCTTCATTCACGTAACCCTCGTTCCCTATATTTCGGGTTCGGAAGAATTCAAATCAAAGCCCACCCAGCACTCGGTAAAAGAGCTGCAGGGTATGGGAATTAACCCCGATATTATAATACCGCGCGTGGACGCTCCTCTGCCCGAAGAAATTAAGGCAAAGATTGCAATGTTCTGTAACGTCGAGCCCGAGTGCTGTATCGAGAATATGACTCTGCCCGTTCTGTACGAGTGCCCCATTATGCTCGAAGAGAGCAGGTTCTCCGAAATCGTGTGCAAGAGGCTGAAGCTCGACCCCCGCGTTATAGATTTGACCGAGTGGAACAAAATGCTGCAGCGCATAAAGGCGCGCGACAAGGTTGTTAAAATCGCTCTCTGCGGAAAATACGTTCAGCTTCACGACGCGTATCTTTCGGTCGCGGAAGCGCTCGCGCACGCGGGTTACGAAAATTCCGCAAAGGTTGAAATAAAGTGGGTTGACACGGAAGAGATTGAAAAGGGCAACGTCAAAAAGATTTTTGCGGACGTTGACGGAATTCTGGTCCCCGGCGGCTTCGGCAACCGCGGAGTTGAGGGAAAAATTATCTGCGCAAAATACGCGCGCGAGAACAATATTCCCTATCTCGGAATATGCTTAGGTATGCAGACCGCGGTTATCGAGTACGCGAGAAACGTTTTGGGTTTAAAGGACGCAAACTCGTCCGAGTTCAATCCCGAGTCCAAAAACTGCGTAATTGACCTTATGCCCGACCAGCACGGCGTTAAGATGGGCGGAACTATGCGTCTGGGCGCGTATCCCTGCAAGGTATTAGGAAAGATTATGAAGACCGCTTACGGCGAGGACGAAGTTTCCGAACGCCACCGCCACAGATACGAGTTCAACAACGATTACAGAGAACAGATTGAAAAGGCGGGTATGGTAATTGCAGGCACTTCCCCCGACGGCAAGCTTGTGGAAGCTGTGGAAATTCCCGCAAACGATTTTTATATCGGCGTGCAGTTCCATCCCGAATTCAAGTCGCGTCCCCAGAGCGCGCACCCTATTTTCCGTGAGTTTATAAAGCACGCGGTAAAATATAAAAGCAAAAATAAGTAGGAAATTATGAATTTCAATAAAAATTTCAACGATATTGCCGAAAATTATCTGTTTGCCGAGGTTGCGGACAGAGTTTCGGCTTATGCCGCTAAACACCCCGATAAAAAAATAATAAAGCTCGGGATAGGCGACGTAACTTTGCCCCTTGCGTCCGAAGTCATTAAGGCTATGCACGGTGCGGTAGACGATATGTCGAAGTCCGAAAGCTTCAAGGGCTACGGTCCTTACGAGGGATATTCATTTTTAAGAGACAGCATACGCGGATATTATTTATCCAACGGCGTTCAGATAGACAGCGGCGAAATTTTCGTATCCGACGGCGCGAAGTCCGACCTTGGCAATATCCTCGATATTTTTTCAAAGGATAACGTCGTTCTGGTGCCCGACCCCGTTTATCCCGTTTACGTCGATACCAACCTTATGGCGGGCAGAAAAATTATTTTTGCCGACGCAAACGAGCAAAACGGATTTTTGCCGATGCCCGATTACTCGGTGAACGCGGATATAATTTATATCTGTTCGCCCAACAATCCCACGGGCGCGGCTTACACCAAAGACCAGCTCAAAGAGTGGGTTGACTACGCAAATAAAAAAGGCGCGGTAATTTTATACGACGCGGCTTACGAGTGCTTTATTTCTGATGAAAAACTTGCCCGTTCCATTTTTCAGGTGAACGGCGCAAAGACCTGCGCGATAGAGTTTTGCTCGTTCTCGAAAACGGCGGGCTTTACGGGCACGCGCTGCGGTTACACCGTAATTCCGCACGATTTGAAAAAGGACGGCGTTTCCGCAAACAAGCTTTGGTTCAGACGGCAGGCGACTAAGTTCAACGGCGTGCCGTATATCGTCCAGAAGGGCGCGGCGGCGGTGTTCACCCCGCAGGGTCAGAAGGAGATTAAAAGCAATTTAGCTTACTATAAAAACAACGCTAAGGTTATCGCCGAGTGTATGGACAGACTGAATATCTGGTACACGGGCGGCGCAAACTCTCCGTATATCTGGCTGAAATGCCCGAACGGAATGAAGAGCTGGGAATTTTTCGATTACCTTTTAAACAACGCTCAGGTTGTCGGAACGCCCGGCGCTGGCTTCGGCAAAAACGGTGAGGGATTTTTCCGCCTGACGGCGTTCGGAAACGAAGCCGCCACGAAGGAAGCGGTTTTACGGATAGAAAAGCTTTTAACTAAGTAAAAATTTTGGTGATAAATGGATAATTTCAATAGGGGCGCGGGCGTATTGTGCCACATTTCGTCCCTGCCCAATAAATACGGAATAGGAACGCTCGGCAAGGAAGCTTACGAGTTTGCAGACCTTTTAAAAAGCTCGCACGTCAGGTACTGGCAGATTTTGCCCCTCACGCAGACGGGCTACGGGGACAGCCCCTACCAGTCGGTCTGCTGCAACTCTGGCAATCCCTATTTTATCGATCTGGAAAGCCTCAAAGAAGAGGGGCTTATCGACGAGGAAGAACTGCAGTCCGCTTCAGCTCCCGCAGGCAGGATAGATTACGCTTCGCTCTATAACGAAAGATACAAGCTGCTGCGCCTTGCGTACGCGCGCTTCAATATAAAAAACAGAGAGTTTACCGACTTCGTCGAGAGCGGGGAGTACGAGGATTACGCCCTTTTTATGTCCCTCAAAGAGAGGTTCGGCGGAACGTTTGACGAGTTTCCCGACGCGTACAAGCGCAAGGAATATCTTGCCATTTCAGAGTTTAAACAGTCGGTTTATAAAAGCGATTACCTCTTTTGGCAGTTCGTTCAGTTCATATTTGCAAAGCAGTGGAAAAAGCTTAAAGAGTACGTAAACTCGCTCGGCATAAAAATTATCGGCGATATTCCCCTATACGTTGCGTACGATTCTTCCGACGTCTGGGGCAACAGCGGGCTTTTCCGCCTTGACGAGGATTTGAAGCCCACCGCGGTCGCGGGAGTTCCGCCCGATTATTTCTCCGAGAAGGGTCAGCTCTGGGGCAACCCGCTGTACGACTGGGATGCGCTGTCCGCCGCCAACTACGACTGGTGGATTGAAAGAATTTCAAAGGCGGCGCAGCTTTTCGACGTTATAAGAATAGACCACTTCCGCGGTCTGGACAAGTACTACGCAATCCCCGCGGACGCGCAGACGGCGGAAGTGGGCGAGTGGCTCCCCGGACCGGGTATGCGCCTTTTCAACGAAATAAGACGCCGTCTCGGCGATTTGGAAATTATCGCAGAGGATTTGGGAATTGTAGACGCCTCGGTAACCAAACTGAGAACGAGAACGGGCTTCCCCGGAATGAAAATTTTGCAGTTCGCGTTCGACGGCTCGGAGGACAATCCCTATCTTCCCAAAAACGTTGAAGAGGATTCCGTAATTTATACGGGCACGCACGACAACGACACGACTCTTGGATTTTTAAGCGAAATGTCGGAGGAGGAGTTCAGACAGTTCAAAACAAAGCTCCGTGCGGCGCTCGCAAGCGTAAAGGCGGCAATCCCCATAGCCTCGCGCGAAGACGCGGTGCTTGCAATTAACGCGTGCGCTCTGGCTTCCAAGGCGGGGGTAGCGATTATACCCGTGCAGGATATATTGGCGCTCGGCACGGATGCGAGAATGAACGTTCCGTCAACCCCTTCTGGCAACTGGCAGTTCAGACTTGAAAGTATGCCCGACAGACGGCATATAGCGATATTCAGAAAAATGATTGACCAATATAAAAGATAAAAAAATTCCCGAACGGTTCGTTCGGGAGTTTTTTATTTCTGCGCTTATATTTCCGTTTATTCGGTTTCGGTTTTTTCGGGCTCGGCTTCAACAATTTTTGCACGGCTTTTGCCCATAACGGCAACGGTTACCTTTTCACCGGTTTCATAAAAATTCTTTGAATACGCGCCGTATTCTTCGCCGTCTGCGGTAACGATTACTCTGTAAGTAACGCTGTGTATGCGCACGGTTCCCGTATTGGGACTATGGCGCATTCCGCCCGTCCGCGTCGTGGCAGTACCTATCATAAAGCAAGCTTTGACCGTGCCTTCGGTAATTTTTTTGGCTTTTCTGATATCGCCGTTCATTGCTCTTGCGCGGCTTACCGCCGTGATAATAAAAGTCGAAATAAGGACGACGCCGACTATTGCGGCGCATACTATCGCGCCGACGAAAATATGCTTTATGAGCAAAACGGTTGCAGCGATAAGAAGGGCAAGGAGAGAAAAGAAAAAAGTAAGCCCTAATGCGATGCCCCATCTGGGAGCGTGTTTCATTCCTTCCTGAACGCTCTCAACTTCATATTCAGCCATATTAGCGCGGCTTGCCATCTGGTAGGTGCTGTTGACTGCGTTTATCATTTCCTGCTCGCGCTCTCTCTGGGACGGCGTTTCCCCGTTAGCCTCATTGCCGTTTTCGTCGGCAGTATCAGTCTTCGGCTTTCTGCGGCGGAATTTCCATATAAGCAATGCTGCTACGAGTATTGCCATCACCGAGGGAACGCCCGCTTCCAGCACGATTTTACCGGTGAAAGCCAGAGTATTGTTGTCGGAGTTAGTGCCGCCTATAAGGCAACCCAGACCGGTTGCTAACGGAATTAACACCGCTATATGAATTAACGCAAAACGCAGCCAGGCGATGCGGTTATCTTTTTTGTCCTGCAGCCGCTCGGCTTCTTCAATCTCTTTCAGCTGTTCGTCCTGCGGCTGTTCGGTTTTTTCGTCTTCTTCAAATTCGTTCTCAGCCAATTTATTTACCTCGCTTAACCGTTAAATTACCGTTTAGTAATTGCATTATATCAAAGCCGATTAAGAAAAGCAAGGACTGTTTTATCCTTGCTTTTTATTCTTGTGAGAGTTTTTTATTTTGAAAATATTCTCGTACACAGAACGGTCATATCGTCGGCGACGGTCTGGTTGCACCGCGCAAGCGCGCCCGCAAGAATTTTGTCCGCAAGGTTCTGGGGATTGAGCGGATTTAATCCCTGCAAAAACTCGTACAAATCAGAGTAGGAGGGGAAGGCGGAAGTAATTCCGTCCGACATAAACACGACGATATCCCCGCTTTTAAGCTGTTCGCTGCAGACGTTGGGGCGCAGGTTTTCAAGTATGCCGAGGGGCAGACTCTGGCTTTCAAGCACCTTAATTTCGCCCTCGCGCACGATAATTCCCGCGGGCGAGCCTATCTTTACGAAGTCCGCAACCCCCGTGTTGAGGTTGACCGCCGCGATATCTATGCAGGCGAACCTTTCGTCGCGGTTGAATGAGAGGAGCTTGTTTATGGTTTTTAAAACGGTGCCCTCGGGCATTTCCGCGCGGTAAAAAGCTTCGATAAGCGAAATGGCGGTGGCGGAAATCTTTTTGGCGTACTCGCCGCTGCCCATTCCGTCGGATAGCGCCATTAAAAAGCTGTGCTCGTTTATCCTTATTACCGAGTGGGTGTCGCCAGAAACCTTTTCGCCGTTTTTAACTGCAAACGCAACTCCGAAAGCGGCGTCCAGAGCGGGCGGCGCGCCGAACACAAGACAGCTTTTTTCACCGTCGTAATTGAGTCTGTCTTTAAGAACGCATTTTTTACCTGTGCAGTCCGAAATTATATCGGTTATCGTTTTGAGATTAATTTTTCCGCAGATAACGGCGCAGATTTCCATATCGTCGCCGCTTATAAAAAGCTCGGGGCAGGAAATCCCGCTTGCGGATAATTTCAGTTTAATCTGCTCCTCAACAGCTGAATACTCGCTGTAGCTTTTGCTCAGTTCAACCGCGCAGGCTTTCATAACCTCGGCAATGCCCCGCGCCTGGTCGGCAAGCAGAATTCTGCCGCTCTTGGCGTTTTCGGCTTCGGTCATATATCGGCGGTATTCCGCAACCACCGAGTTTAAAATAGCAAGCAAATCCGCAGGCTTTGCGCAGTTTAAAGTAATTTCGCTCGGCAGGTCTATGAGGCTCACTTTGCCCTTTACGCAGCCCGTATCGATAAGCTTTCTGAAACCCGTGTAAACGGGAGTATTTGCGCACTTTCTCGCGCGGGTACAGTTTTTACAGCACTTTTCGCGCAAATCCGCCAACATTCTCGCCCGCGCGCCGCCCTCGTTCACGTCCTCGTCCAAGGCGTTGAAAGCGCACTCGATTTCGCGGAAAACCTCGGAAATGCGGTATAGCTTTTCGCCCGTGCGCCTGCGGTTTCTTTCAACCGCCGTGTCGGGCAGGACTTCTTTAACGAGCAGCGAGTTTTTGACTTTCGTAAAAAATTTGGCGCTGGGAATTGCAGGCAGGGTCATAAACACGAGCAGCAGCACCGCGCGGAAAATAATCAATCCCACCGCGCAGTTAAATCCGCCCGTAAAGTACAGATACACGGTGGAGGACGCCAGAGTTACGATACTCGGAAACACTCTGCCCGCGTTTGCAAACAGCAGTGCAAGCACCGCGCCGCAAAGGTATACGGTGAGCGGAATAAGGTTAAGGCTTACGACCGCGGGCGGAATCGCCGCAACCAGCGCCGCAATAAGGGCGGCGGGCGAGCGGGCAAGCCGTACGCAGAAAACGATTAATCCCGCGGCAAAAGCGGTGTAAACGAAGTATCCCGTTAAGTTGTAAAGTCCCGTGCCGATTGCGGTGTAGGTTACCGCGCAGCAAACCAGCTCGTCCTCGCGCAGTCTGCATCTGTACACGCGGTACATTACGGCGTACACCGTTTTAAAGCAGAAGAACGAAAAGACTATTGTTACCGCCGCCGCGATTGCTTTCAGGGCGTACTCGTTATCGATAACGTCGAAAGAAGCAACGCCCTTCCACGGCGCGAAGGGTATGTAAAGGGAAAGTGCGATTGCGATATACGCAATTCCCTCGAACTTGATTTTGCGTTTTGTCCTGCGGTACAAAAATGCGACCGCGCACAAAAACCCGCCTTCGAAGAGGCTTAAAAGGGTCATTATCCAGTTCAGGTGGACGGCGGAAGCGGCAACGTATAAAATGGGGGTTGCGATAATGTTCGTCCCGCATAGCAGCATTGCAAAGTAAAGCCCGACGGACAGCGGAACGCCGTCAATCGCCTTGTTCATTAAAATAAGAGCCGCCGTATACACGGCGTATAAAATTACGCTTTTTAAATTGATTTTCAGGGGCATAGCCCCATTATATAAGCGGACGGGCTGAATAATTTGTCTTATAATAATTTAAAATGTAAAAATGAGTAAATAAATTAACTAATAATCGCCGATAATATTAAAAAGAGCGGTTCAGCGTTTGACTTAATTTGCGCAATTGTGTAGAATTATGTCAATAACAAATTAACGGCAGGGAACAATGGAAGAAAATCAAAGGGAAGAGGGCGGAACTTCGTTAAAAGATATTTTCCGCACTATATTCACACAAAAGTGGCTTGCACTGATTATTTTAATAGTCGTAACTATCGCCGGCACTGTAGGCATTTACTTCGGAATGAACTATTTCAAGCGCGAGTACGTCGCTTCGTTCGTTCTGAATCTTCCGGGTGATGACGGCGAAAAGAATTATTACGTTTATCCCGACGGAACCACGTTCTATTTTTCCGATCTGATTTCAAAGCAAACCTTAAAGGACGTTAAAAAATCGGACGAAGCGTTCGGCGGTATCGACGTTGAAAAAATGGCGGACGAGGGCGATATTACCATAATCCGCACGCAGAGCTCGGAGAAGGGCGAAGCGACCTATACGATAAACGTAAAGGCAAGCTATTTCAAAAATATAGAGGTTGCACGCCTCTTCATAGACAAAATTGCAAACGTTCCCGGCTCGCACCTCGCGGAAATGAATATCGCGTACGATAACAAAATTTCCAACGTGGATAGTTTAAAAAGCTATGAAAATATGATTACCGCGTTCGAGGACCAGTGCGAAGACCTTATGAAGCAGTACGAGCAGTTTATTACCGAGTATAAACCCGACTTCGTAATCCGCGAAGGAAAAACCTTGCAGTACTACCTCAACGAGATTGATACCTACGTAAACAAAAACCAGACTCTCGCGGTTCTCAAAACGAGAGTGCAGAACGAAGGTATTTTAAAATCCGAAGAACTTAAAGAAGATTACAAAGCCGAGCTCGAGCAGGTTAAAAGGGATTTGGTAAGAGAGAGTTCCATTCTCGACGCAATGACGGCGGGCTCGACCGATATACAGCAGAACTCTATTGCCATAAGAGATCAGGCGGCAAAGGTTGCCGACCTCACGCAAAGACAGAAGGATCTTGAAAAATATATCTCGGCGGACGCTAAGACTGCTGACGAAGCGTTCAAGAAAGCCGTTGCCGATGCAGGGGAAGCAGTAAAGGGCTTTACCGCAGATTTCAAGTACGCGGCTGAAACCGTTTACAGCGTAGCGCTTACGGTAAGCTTTGCAACCTCAAACGTGATAACCAAGGCGGGCGAAACAGGTCTTGTTATGTCGGTTGTTATAAGCCTCGTTGCGGGAATTATTCTTGCGCTTTTAATAGGATATATCGTCGGCGCGGTAAAGCTCAGCAAACGGCAGAAAGCGGCGGAGGAAGTACCCGCTGTTGAAACCGAAGCTGTCGCTCAGGCGGCGGTTGCGGACGCGGAACAGACCGATACCGCGGAAAAAGACGAAAAATAAATTAAATTTTCAGCTCCCTTAAAAAGGGAGCTTTTTTTGTTATTTCGACTATTGCATTTTAATTAAGTTTATGCTATACTGAGTATTCACAGGGAATTTTTATGACCGAATTCGAAAAGCTTAAAAATTCAATAGACCCGCACAAAATACCGGACAAGCAGTATTTTTTAGACCTGCTTGATGCGGACAAACAGCGGGAGTACGAGGACGAACGCATAGCCGCCGTTATGGCTATGCTCAAAGCGCTGCACCTCAAAAAACTGCTTTCCAGAATTCAGAAGGCAAAGACCGAGAGGCACGCTTTGAATTCCGACCCCGAGCACAACGCCGAAAAATACAGACAGGTTCTGGAGCTCAACGCGCAGATAAACAGGCTTAAAACCAAGCTGCAGTCCTTTAAGCCCTTTTTCGACGAGCCCTATTTTGCGCGTATGGATTTAGAGGACAAAAAGGATGGTTACAACAGCTATTATATCGGCAAGCGCGGGGACGAGGGGCTTGAAATCGTGGACTGGCGCGCCCCGCTCGCACGGAAATACTACCAGAAAAGTTTAACATCCTTTTCAATAAACGAGTACGATTATAAGCTTATTTTAAGAAGGGCACTCAGAACCCAGAACGGAAAAATTTTAGATATTAAAAACGAATACCTTTCATTGAACGGCTATCTTTCACCCGAGGAAATAGGCGGCAGGGACGAGAGTATAATTTTCGACCCCTTTTTAAAGGACATTTTAAAGAGCCGCAAGGAAAAGCGCGAAATCACCGACATAATTGAAACCATTCAGGAAAAGCAGTTTGAAATTATCACTCTGCCCGAGCGCGCCGAGTTCATAGTTCAGGGCGTTGCGGGAAGCGGCAAAACTATGATTTTGCTGCACAGACTTTCCTACATTATGTACAACAACGAAAACCTGCGCCCGTCCGACGTTTTAGTCATTACGCCGTCCGATTCGTTCAACGCGTTCATTGACGAGCTTTCGGCAATTCTGGAGCTTGAAAAGGTAAAGACCTCAACCCTTGACAGCTATTTTATAAAGCTTTTAAAAAACGCGGGCGTTGATATTTCCGGGCGTATCGACTATACCCAGCCCGTGCCCGACGAGTTTTTGAGTTATATCTACTCGGATAAGTTCGTCGCGGACGCGAGAAAAAAGCTTGCAAAAATTTTCGACGGCGTGCACGGAATGTTCACCGACGAGGGCTGCAGAGAAGTTGCCGAACAGGTCTATAATTCGTGCGCAAGGCAGGCGGAGCTGTACGAGGCGATAAAAAACGCCACACTCAGAATACGGCGCTGCGTCTTAGGCGAGATAAAGGAAAAGAAGGACGGCGGACTCTACTACACCAAGCAGTTCAGATATATGTTCAACTGCGTGCTTGACGTAAAAGAATTTTTCGGGCTTTTCAAAGACGGACGAATGGACGGCTACGCCTATTTCTATAAACAGCTTCTGTCCTTTTACAAGTCGGTAAAATATTTAAGGCGGTACTCCGAAAAAATCTGCCTTTCCGCAATCGCGGATTTAAAGGAACTTATAAACACTATCGATAAAGAAATTTTCGATTTGCGCCGCTATAAAATCAACGTCGGCGGTGTGGAAACGCTGACCTACGCGGACAGAATAAACAAGCGCGAGGAGCTGAAAAAGGAAACCGAAAAGACGGTTGAAAAGGTTGAAAAAATTCTTTCCGACTTTGCGCCCCTGCACGACTTTGCCGACGTTATCCGCGGCGAGGGCGATCTGGTTTCAATCGGCAAGTGTGAAAACAACTATCAGCTTGCAAGGTTTTTTTATCGCGAAACAGTCAGAAAAGCCAAAACAAAATTCGGTATGTCAACCAAAAAGCTTTGCAAAACCGACCCGTTCGCACTCTGCTTTTTAATGACCGAACTTGGCTTCGACCTCTCGCCGAAGTACGCTTTCCTTTTCGTGGACGAGGCGCAGGATATCTCGCTCGCGGAGTACGGCGTTTTAAAAAAGGTAAACGAGCGTGCGGCGTTCAACGTATTCGGCGATTTAAAGCAGAATATAACCCCGTTCCGCGGCGTAAAGGACTGGGAAAGCGTGAACAGCACGGTCTATAATCTCAATTTAAACTACCGCAACACCAACCAGATTGTGGAGTTCGTCGCAAACAAGCTGGGCATAGATATGCAGGCGATAGGCTTCGACGGTGACGGCGTTGAAAGCATAGACGTAAGAAAAGTCGGAAGTTATCTTTCGGGAATGAACGGGCTTTGCGCGGTTATCGTCAGCGAAAATTCGTTTGAAACTTATAAGCGCAAGAGCTATAACGTTTTGAGGGAAACGGGCAAAATTTCAAAGACCAAAATTAACTATATGACCGTGTACGAGAGCAAGGGACTTGAATTTACCGCGGTGGCGGTTGCGGACGGGGATATGACCGATAACGAAAAATATATCGCTTACACCCGCGCGCTTAAAAATCTTGCGCTTATAAAACAGAGTTTAAGGCAATAACTAAAGGGTTAAAAGTAAACGGAAAACATAAACGGGATAAAATATATGGCGACAAATACGAAAACCAAAAACAGAAAAAAACAAAACGACGTGATAGAGCTTGAGGGCGAGCTTTTAAATTCGGTAAGCTACTCGACATACTTTTGCCGTATGCCCCTTTTTACGTCGTTCAGAATTTTTAACCGCTCGGAAGAAAATCTTCAGGAGCTCAGCGTAACGGTTACGGGCTCGACGAACCTCATAATACCGTCGGAAATAAACGTGGACGAAATTCCGCGCGAGAGCAGTATAGAAATTTCCGCGGACAATCTTTTAAATCCCAAATACCTCTCCGATTTGGAAGAGGTAACGCCCTGCGCCGTGCAGGTAAAGGTGGTGTGCGGCGGCGAGATTGTCTGCACGCTCAAAGCGGAAGTAGAGGCGCTGCCGATAGATTACTGGAACGGACTTTCGGGCAACGCGGAAATGCTGGCTTCCTTCGTCCGCCCCAAGCTTGCCGACTGTCAGAAAATTCTGGCGGAAGCGGGCTTGCAGCTCAGAACGTGGGGCTATTCTTCCGACTGGTCGGGCTACTCGGGCAACGATAAAAACGGCGTACGTAATGCAGCCGCCGCAATCTTTTCGGCTATCCGCCGTCTGGATATAGAGCGTGTTTCGGGCGGGGACTTGACCGCAACCGGTTCTGCGGGCGACATAAGCAAAATTCTGCCGAACAAAAAGGCGACTCCCTTAGAGCTTGCCCTTTTTACCGCGTCGTGCTTTGAAAGCACCAAATTAAATCCCGTGATAGTCCTCGGCAAATCCAAGGTCGGCGTGGGCGTCTGGCTGTACGAAAGCTGTTTCTCATCGCCCATTCAGGACGATATGTCCGTTATCGAAAGGTACGTCGCGGACGGCGTGAACAACCTTGCCGTGTTCGACGTAGACGACTTGTTCTCGCACAAAAACGCGAGCTTCACCACGAGCGAAGCGCACCTTGCGTCCTTCATTAAGAGCAGCGCGTTCGAGGTCTGCCTCGACGTAAAGCGCTGCCGCATAGGGGGAGTGTTCCCTCTGCCGCTGAAAGTAAAGACGGGCGCGGGCTACGAGCTTTTAGATGATACACAGCACTCTTACGCCGAAAAACCCGCCTCGGTAATCGACGCGGGCAAGTACGATTTTGACAGAACTTTTTCAAAGGACAAGGGCTGGCAGCGCCGCCTTCTGGACCTGTCGCTCAAAAACAATCTTTTAAATTTCCGCTATCAGAAGGACTGTCTGCATATAC
>JAIEAS010000281.1 GCA_029071285.1 Clostridia bacterium | reverse complement strand
ATACAAAGATTCAGACACATAAATGTAAAAGACTAAGAAAGCAGAAAACGCTTGATAGACGGTTTTGTAAACTGCGTCTACCGCTATGACAATAAAATCGTAATAACTTTCAACTATTAAGACGGCACAAAAACAGCATCATTTGAAGAATTAGAAGAAGAATTGAGTTCGGATTTGGAATGCTTACCTCAACCATAAATCGAGGAATGAATTTTGTCATTCCTCGATTTATTTTTTGGGTTAGTCAATACGGGATTTGAGGGAAGGCAAATTGAAAAGGGCGTAAGTTGAAATTTCAACTTACGCCCTTATGTTTTTATTAGGCTGATTACTCAAAATTATCATAAAAGCCGTCAACGTCGAAGTCTTCTTCGCGCCTTATAGGTTTATTCTTGGTAGTGTCAACCGTCGTGGTGGTAGTAATCACCGCGTCGGAAGGATACTTCACTTCGGCAGGTGAAGATACTTCGGTCTGCTGTGGAAGCTCAGCCACGGGTAGCGCGGGTGCGCCCATATTCTTCAACGCCGCCGCTACGATTGCGCCCAACGCTTCGATTGAATTAGGCTGCTGATTGCTGTAATCGGGCAGGCGGTTATAGTTATAACCGTTGATATGCTCACGCATAGCGGCTAAATCTACGCTGTGGCGGGAGTCGCGGTCTACGTGAGATTCCGCGCGCATTGCAGCAAGCTCTATACGCTGTTCCGCATCATAACGCGCCCTTTGCTCGGCTTGCATAGCATTGAGCTGTGCTTCGAGCCTTGCCAAAGTCGGGTCGCCGCCGTATTGAGGCATCATAGGCATTTGCTGATAAGGATACTGCGGATACATAGGTTGAGGCATAGGCATCTGCATAGGCTGTTGCTGTTGTGAATTCTGCATTGCCTGTAACTGCGCCTGAGTTGCCTTGTTATCTGCACGCAGTTCCGCCATCTGCTGACGCATTTCCTTTAACAGCTCGTTATCAACCGACTGCACCTGCTGTACCGGTGCAGGCATTGCCTGCTGTAAAGGCTGTACGGGTTGAGCCACTGCCATTGTCGCCATACCTGCGCCCGCCATCTGCGCCTGTGCGCGGATTTTTTCAAGCTCGGCTTCCTGCTTTGCTTTTACCATTTCGCGCTCCGCTTCGAGCTTTTCACGCTGTAAGCGGCGTTCTTCTTCAAGTCTTTCCTGTTGAAGTCTGCGCTCTTCCTCGCGGCGTTCCTTTTCTTCCTGCTTGCGCTGTTTTTCTTCCTCTTTGCGCGCTTTGATTTCCGCCTTTTCTTCCTTGCTCTTTCTGTGCTTTGCCGCTACTACGATTATGATAATAAGAAGTATCAGCGCGGCAAGTGCGATAAGAAACCAACACCATACGGGCATACCGAATTTAACGTCGGTCATAAAGTCCTTTACCTTGTTAAAGAAAGTAGCAAGCCCGCTTGCTTTGGGCACGGTATAAGATGCGTGCGGCGATATATCACGACCGACAGTGTTATCGAAAGTCTGATTTTTGAATATTATATCGTCGCGGTCGGCGCAAGCGGCAAGAGATGCGGCAACGTAATATTTATTACCGCCCTCGAGAGTTACCTCGCTGAGCGCGGTGTAACTTTGGTCGTAATACAATACTTCGAATATCAAAGTCGGGCTGGGTCCCGTAGTTAAAGCTACAATACTTGCGGGCACACCCTTGAAGGACAGCGAAGCGCCCTCTTTTGTAAAGTTCCACGCCGAGGGAATTGTCGTATCGTAAACGTATTTTTGTATGTTCCAGTCGAGCTGTGCGCTCTTATCGTCGTTCGAAAGAATTACACTGTACGAAGGCTGTTCGGCTTCATCAGCTAAACTCTTTTTGACTATTGACTTGCTTTCGTGCAGAATGAAGATATAGTTATCCTTGTATTCGTCTTTGATTTTGAAGTATGCCGAATAAGTATCCGCGTGATAGCCCTCTAAAACAGAACCTGCGGTTACAAGCTCGATTATATCTTTATCGTAGACAAGCTTATCCTTGATATTCTGGGTAAGTCCGTTGAACACAAGGGTTGCGCTTCCGAGCGTAGGTGCCGTGATTTTTTTAGGGCTTATGCTGACTACAAACTCGTCGTTGGCGAGAGTATAAATATTTGCCGCAGCCGTGCCGAGCGTTATCTTTACGCAGTAATCACCCGCGTCTTTGGGAAGATTGCCCGCGGGAAGCTCGTTGCCCGCAGTTGCCGTTGTTCCTTTATAGTAAGTTAAGGTGAAATCTGTAACACTTGTATCGGTTACTACACCCTTTATTGATATATCGGATCTTGCAACTTTACCGTTACCGTCATACTCTTCATTTATTGTTGCAGATATTTCGTCCCCGTTATAATACGCGATTGCCGACTCGGTATTAGTTACCGTAAATGCAATAGAATTGTACGGCGCTTCTACCTTATAGTTTTTGTTGTAGCCGGTATCCGCGGCGCTGTCCAGCGCGATATTAAAATTGTACAATCCAACCGGAATTGTAGTGGGCATATCTACCACAATTTCGGTATCGGTAGAGCTTGCAACCGTTAAGATATTAGCAGGGTTATCCGCATAATAGAACTTCAATGCGGGATACTCGTTATACGCTTTATCGAGCGTAACGGTCATCTGTACGCCGTTTGTGCCAAGTCCCCACTTGGGCGCACCGAGAACGGTTTTATTGCACGTAATACCTGTTACAAGATCCCTTTTCTCGATTTCAAACTTAGCGGGCTTTGTGCCGGTTGTGCCGTCATCCCACTCGTAGTTATTCGTATCTTTCAGACTAATATTTACAGTATACTCACCCGCGTTGGTCGCCTGGAAGGTATCAGAAGTAACCGTAAGTCCCATACCTCCGGGACCTGTTACTACGTTTAACCCGTCGTCCGGTGTTACTCCGTCCATTTTCATAGTAGCACTGTCGAAATCGGTATTGAGCATAAAAGTCTGTGCATTACCGTCGTAAGTCGGCGACGCGGTTGTTATCTCAGGTATATTAAGTTGCTTCTTAGTAATTTTTACTTTCGTTTCCTGTCCGCCGGTTGTTCCGTCGCTCCATGCGTAGTTTTTATTATCTTTAAGTACAAATTTTACGGTATACTCAGCCACATTTGTAGCTTTAAACTCATTACTGCTCCAAGTTATACCCGAAGACACCGCAACCCCGTCCATCAACGCAGGGTCGTAGTTTGTATTCGGAGTAAACGTACGGCCGGCGGCATCATATATCTGCGATTTTTGCGTGCTTACTATATCAGGTATGTTCAAAGGTTTACTCTTAATTTCAAGAGTAAGCTCTTGTTCGTTCGCTGTACCGTCGTCCCATTTAACGCCGCCGTCAGCAGCGGCAAACACAAGATTAGATTTTAAAGTATATTTTCCCGCCTCTATCGCGGTAAAAGTTATAGTTGCGGACGTAGGTATTCCGCCGCTGTCAACTCCGCTTAAACTGTAAGTAGAGCTTGCTATTGTTGTACCGTCGCAGTACAATGCCTGAATTGTTGTAGTTACTTTCACGTTTTTATATGCATCGGACAGTCCTATCGGCGTATCAAACGTAATATTAAAAGTTTTAACTGTACCGTCATACGTAAATGTATCCGCCGATGAAGGTGAATTTAACTTTGTAACTTCTATTGATTCGCTGGTAAAATTAAGCGTAGATTTGAGATGAAGCGAATAGGCAGAATTACCGCAAAAAGAACCTCCTGCATAAAAACCAAAATATGCGTAACAGGTTTTTACGATGCCATTATTATTAGTATAAGTTACATCAACCGCTGGAGTTGCCGAGTCCACTATCGGAGCTCCATTAGTATTAAAGTCTGATTTATTTTTAGTCACATCACATGATGAACTATTCCAATAAGTTAACCCGGCAGAAGGGTCCGTAAATGATGACCCCATCGGATCATCCGCTCCATAATAAAGGAAATACGAATACGTTATCGCAGTTGGAGTACCTGTACGGTCCCTTTGATAACTGTGTGAAAAGTTATAAGTAATTTTGTATTCGGTATATGCGGGCACGTCTATTTTAGCTTTAAATGATACGTACCCTCTGCCGTCAACGTTACTCATTGGCTTTTCAACCGATGCCGACAACGACTGCACGCCGTCCGCACAGGAAACTATTGCATTGGCTGACGAGCCTGCAGTAAAGTTACCGTAAACAATATCGGGGCTACTACCTGAGCTAGTATAACAACCCGAAAATATTTTTTCAAACGTAGTTTTATTTGCAGATCCGCCCGCAGCGTCCGCTGTTATTTTTTCAGCTTTGGGCAGTAAAAAGCCTATACCCAGCGCTACCGCCGCCGCGCAGAGCAAGGCTAAAAATACCGTCAATAGATTACTGCTTTTTATTTTCATATTTTTATTCTCCTCTTGTCATTTCGAGCGTTAGTCGAGAAATCTTTTTGCGCGTGTGCGCAGCACATTTACGTGCAAAAATTCTACTTTATTTCTAAAGGTTGCCGTTTCTACTTGCCCCGAGCAGACCACGAGGGGATTCTCTCCACTCGGTCGCCCGCTTCGCGGGTCTTCCTTCGGTCGAAATGACATGCCTTAAATTGCTTTCAACATATGGGATAAAGC